>NZ_KV788569.1:0-634 GCF_001807345.1 Dermabacter sp. HMSC06F07 | reverse complement strand
CCACAGTCTTACGGTTAAGCGCAATGTGGTAGCGCTCGGCAAGTTCTGCGGTGATCCGCGGCGCACCATAAACCTCATCGGAGTCTTTCCAAATCCGGTGAATCTTGCGGTCAACATCATCGTAAAATGCTGCACGATCATCTTCGCCCGATAGTCGCTTCTGCTGCGTATGGGCCCATTTGTAGTATCCAGACCGAGACACTTTTAAAAGCCGTGCCATGCGCTTGATGCTGTAGTTCGCCTTCTCCTGCTGCATCAATTCGAACTTTTCTGCTCGCGTTGCTTCGCAGCGAAGAAGGCTGTCGCTTTTGACAAAAACTCGTTATCCATCTTGGCTTCAGCCAGCTCCCGACGAAGACGAGCATTCTCAGCACGAAGATCAGCCTCGCTCATCCCATCTGATGCTCCTCGGCGCTCACGCTCGAGTTTGACCCACCGGCCTAAAAGCCCGGCGGACACACCAATCTTCTTAGCCACATGAGCAATCGGACGCCGCGACTCTATTACCAGGTTCGCGGCTTCACGCCGATACTCCGGCGTGTACTTCTTGCGCTGTTGACTCACAATGAACATCCTCTCCTACGGACACAAGATCCGCACTAATAGGGTGTCCACTAAACGAGGGTAACCTCAG
>NZ_KV788568.1:0-18714 GCF_001807345.1 Dermabacter sp. HMSC06F07 | reverse complement strand
GGGAGAGTAGGACACCGCCGAACTATTCTTCAGCTGGCTTCGTTCGACGAAGAACGAAAGCGCTATAAAAATTCATAGAGACGCTGCCTCGAGCAGCATCGCCGAAAGTTTTCGGTGGTCATAGCGTTGGGGAAACGCCCGGTTCCATTCCGAACCCGGTAGCTAAGCCTAACTGCGCCGATGGTACTGCACTCGGGAGGGTGTGGGAGAGTAGGACGCCGCCGAAATTATTCATCGAGAGCCCCGGTCGTAGGACCGGGGCTCTTTTTCTATTCGGAAACCGTCGGAAATCCCCGCTGGCTCCTGCACCAGCGTGACCCTCCCCATCCGTGCGCGTCGCAGGTGACTCTCGCGCTGCACGCAGCTTCAAATCCCGATAGAGTTAACGTCTGTAGTTCGTTCGCAGGGAACGGGCCCGTCAGGTAAAGGACAGTGATGGCGAGCTTCACGATGGATGACATCGACCCTTCCCTTGCGGAAGCGATCCAGAGCAGGCTCGAGGCTGTCGAAGATAAGCTGCGCGCTGCCGTCTCTACGTCGGACCCCATGATGCGGGCCACCGCTCCGTACCTGCTCGAAGCCGGCGGCAAGCGTGTGCGTCCGGTGCTTGTCATGCTCGCTGCTGCCTTCGGCGATCTATCGGCTCCTCAACTTGTTGACGCCGGTGCGCTCGTCGAGCTCACCCATCTCGCGACGCTCTATCACGATGATGTCATGGATGGCGCAGAAACCCGTCGCGGTACGAAAGCTGCTCATCGCGTGTGGGGCAACAACATCGCCATCCTCACAGGGGATTTTCTCCTAGCGCGCGCGAGTGCAATAAGCGCGGGCCTCGGCTCGGAAATCGTCGCCGTCCACGCGCAGACCTTCGAGCGCCTGTGTTTGGGGCAGCTCAACGAGACGGTGGGTCCCACCGAGCGTGACGATCCGTTTGCTCATTACATCGACGTGCTCTCGAACAAGACAGGTTCGCTCATCGCGACCGCCGGTGTTCTCGGAGCGATGATCTCCGGGGCGCCTGCGCAGGTGGTGGAGACCATGCGTGAATACGGCGAGGCTGTTGGCGTGGCCTTCCAACTTGCTGACGACGTGATCGATATCCGCGCAACGCCCGAGCAGTCCGGCAAGACCCCTGGTACTGATTTGCGAGAGGGCGTGCCCACGATGCCCACCCTCCTCTTGCGCTCCCATGTTTCCGAGCACCCCGACGACACGGCGTCAGCACAGTTGCTTGCCTCGCTCGACGGTGATCTCTCGAGCGATGAACGCCTCGCCGAGGTCGTCAGCCATCTGGCCAAACACCGTGTCGTCGACGAAACCGAGAAGCTTGCTGAAAGCTACGCTGATCGCGCTCTCGCTCTTGTCGAAGCACTTCCCGCAGGCGCGGCGAGGGATGCGCTCACTGCATTTACCGTGTCTCTCGTGAGGCGTCGTGCCTAAGGGGCGTGTGCGCCTGCACCGTTCATCGCTTCTCGCGTATGCTTGAGTACGCTCCAGGTACCGCGCGTGCTGAGTCCCCGCGGCGCCTCCTTATCGCGGCTGTACGGTCGAATGCGCTCACAGCGTTTCGGTCTTCACGCCGTGCTCGACCAAGGTGATGTGAACCAACTCGTGAATGCAGACCTTTCATTGCGTGCCGAACGGCACGGGGGAGATTTCGGTGTGGCCTCGACAGGCGCAACCGACGTTGGTCTCGTGCGGTCCATCAACGAGGATTCGTTTATTTCCTACGACCCGATTTTTCTCGTCGCCGACGGTATGGGCGGCCACAATGCCGGCGAAGTCGCGAGCGGAATCGTCGCGGATGAGTTCGCCTCGCTCGCCGGTGGAGACTACGTAGAGCTCGAGGACGTCGCCGACGCCATGGTCCGCTCCTATGAGCGCATTGCAAGCCTCGACGATGACTCGGGGCGTAGTGCAGGCACGACCGTGGCGATGGTTGCACTTACGCTTCACGAATCCGAGCCTCACTGGCTCGTGATGAACCTCGGCGATTCCCGCGTCTACATGCTGCGCGACGGTGAATTCTCGCAGATCAGCGTCGACCATTCAGTTGTGCAAGAACTCGTGGACCGCGGCGAGATTACGCTTGACCAGGCCCGCGTCCACCCCTATCGAAATATGATCACGCGTGCGCTCGGCGCCGGCCCCGATACGCGACCTGATTTTTGGCTCATTCCCGTTCGCCTTGGGGACCGCTTCCTCGTGTGTAGTGACGGCGTGACCGGAGAGGTCAGCGACGGCGAGCTTCACACGATGCTTCAGGAGACCTCGGAAGCGGATTTCGTAGCCCAGCGCATCGTGGAGACGGCCGTTGCCCATGGCGGGCGTGACAATGCGACGGCGGTCGTTGTGAGTGCCGTTGAACCCGATGATGCGGGAGTGTACGGGGAGCATATTTTCACGACCGTCGACCGGCTTGAACTGCCCGTGATCACTGACGAAGATGCGCTCGACGACGCTGCGACTGCGCAGCTGGAGGGCGAGCCTGACACCGGTGACCAAAGCGATCGCGGTGACGGCGCAGAAGCCGTCGGATCGTTCGAGGCTGAACAGGAGCACCCCGAGGGCGCCTGACGCACCTCGCCTTGTGCCGCACACAACCCCGCTTTTCACAATCGTGAAAGGCGGGGTTTGGCGTATCCCGAATCTTCGCGATTCTTGAGGAGGTAACGGTGGTGGAAAGGAGGCGGGCCCGTGACGCTGATAGTCGAGGTTAGCGCTTCCTCACAGCCTCCCGTTGTGCTGGAGATCGCCGCAGATGCCACCGTGAGCACGGGGGAACTTACCGAGCGCCTGCGGCATCATTTCGGCCTTGAGGGCGATGGGTATGCCCTGCGCATTGCGCGAGGGAGTACACAAGGGGTACCGGGCACGCTCTTCGCCAGTGAGGTCTCGCTTCATACGTCTGGGTTGGTATCCGGCATGAGCCTTGAGCTTGTGCGCACCCCGGGTGCCCGCCCTGAGCTTCGGCGGTCGGTGCCCTCGTCGTGGGAACTCGTGGTCGAAAGCGAGGGAGTGGAGCGCGTGTGTGCTCTCGATGTGGGGCTGTCGTCGCTGGGGTCATCCTCGACCTGCCGGCTCACCCTTGAGGGCGGGGGAGTCTCGAGTACGCATGCGTATATTGAGGCGGGCATCGACGTGTGGATCCACCCTGCTCAAGGGGCAGTGATAGCTCGCGAGGGGGAAGGGGAGGCAGGGTCGATTCGTCTCGCGCCTGGTTCCTATGCCCAGGTGGGGCCGTGGCGTGTCAGGGCTCGCCACAGGCCTGGCGCGGAGGTCGTAGTCGACGATGCGCCCGCGCGCGCATATCTTCCGCCCTCTCGAATTGAGCTCACGCAAGCGGAAGTGGAGATCGCGTTGCCGCGTGTGCCGCGTCGCGGTTCGTCACCGCCAGTTCCGTTTGTGAGCTTGTTCTTACCGCTCATGCTCGCTGGCGTCATGTACGCGCTCACACGGAGCACATTTGTCATCATTTTTGCGATTGCGATGCCAGCGATGGCGCTCGCGCACTACTGGTCCCAGCGCGCCCGCGTGCGTAGGGAATGGGTGGGTGCTGTTCGCGAGTTTGACGCAGCACTTGATGAGGCCCGAGCCGAGGTGCACGGTGTGCACGAAACGGAGAAAGCGCGCCTCGAGGCGATGCTCCCGTCGGCAAGGGCCATCCTCCAGTGGGACTCGCCGAAAACTGGAGATCTGTGGGCGCTTCGCGACGAGCACAGCGATTTTATGGTGCTTCGACTCGGCACTGGCCGCATCTCGAGCTCGGTGAGCTTCAAAGGGGAGGCTGGGGCGGAAGGGCCTCGTGCTCTGAGGGGTGAGCTGGATATTCTCCGGGAGCAAGGCTCAACCGTCATCGCGCCAGTGACCATCTCCCTGCGTGAGATTCGCGGGCTTGGCATCACAGGTGAAGGGCGCATGTCGCTTGCGCGTGCTCTTGCCGTACAACTGGGCGGGCGGCATTCCCCTTCCGACGTTCGCCTCGCCCTCGTCAGTTCTCCCGCCGCTAACGCGAGCGCACGAAATCTCGCCTGGCTTCCCCACGTTCGGCGAGCCGGCGCAGGAGGCGTGCTTGTCCTCGAAACCGACGAAAGTGTTGCGGAGTGGGCCGCGCGGCGCATGCCGGGCGCAGTGGAGGACATAACAGAAGCAAATGTCGTCATTGTCGCGTTTGAACCGACCACGGCGCAGCTTACGTCGCTCGCAATCCTCGCGGAGGCGTGGGAGGCGCATGGCGAGATTGGGCCTCGGCTGATCGTAACGTCGGGGGACAGCTCGCACGTGCCGGGCGTGTGCGCGGCTTTAGTCGAAACACTGGCTTGCGGTGCAGTGCTGTGGCATCGAGGGGGTACTGCCCCTGTGACTCTCGAGTCTCTCGAGGGGGTGGGAGAGCAGGCGATTCTCCCGTGGGCGCGCCGCCTGGCACCCTTGGTTGATGCCCGTACAAGGGAGGGCAGTAGTGAAGCGATCCCCGCGAGCGTGTCGCTCCTCGAAGTGAACGGCACCGAACGTCGTCACATCCGTGACCGTATCG
Organism: Dermabacter sp. HMSC06F07; assembly: GCF_001807345.1. Lineage (NCBI taxonomy): Bacteria > Bacillati > Actinomycetota > Actinomycetes > Micrococcales > Dermabacteraceae > Dermabacter > Dermabacter sp. HMSC06F07. The sequence continues at coordinate 14,180 of NZ_KV788568.1, read as the reverse complement.
CCCGAGCATGGCACGTGAGCGATCAAGCGCAAACCCTCACCCTCGATGCTCTCGTGGGGTACGGCGAGACAGGCCCCCTCACCATCCCACTGCGCACGTGGGGTCCACACGCGCTTGTGGCGGGCACAACGGGATCGGGGAAATCGGAGTTCTTGCAGTCATGGGTTCTGGGTCTCGCTCTTCGGTATTCGCCGCGACGGCTCACCTTCCTGTTCGTGGACTACAAGGGAGGGGCTGCACTCGGGGAGTGTGCGCGGTTGCCGCACTGCACTGGGCTTGTCACGGACCTCAGCCCCGGCCTCGTGACACGTGCACTCACGTCGCTAAAGGCGGAGCTTCGCTACCGGGAAGAGCTGTTGGCCCGCATCGGAGCGAAGGACAGCGACGAGTACGCCGAAAGCGGCGGCACTGACTTGCCCGCGTTCGTGATCGTTGTCGATGAGTTTGCCGCGCTGCGCGACAACTACCCGGAGTTTCTTGACGAACTCATCGACATAGCTCAGCGAGGCCGCTCACTCGGGATCCACCTCATTCTCGCGACGCAACGCCCCGCAGGAATTGTAAGCGAACGACTTCGAGCGAATGTAAGCCTGCGCATCGCCCTTCGATTGAGCGACGCCGCCGATTCAATCGACGTCATCGGGTCAAAGGCAGCCGCTCAGATTTCCCTCGACACCCCGGGCCGAGCCGTCGTGAGCGCGGTGGGAGCGGGCCTTCAGCGCGAGGTGCAGATGGCGTACTCTGGCTCGCGCGGAGAAAGCGACCGGTCCTCGAGGCTCGCGGTCACTCCTGTTACGGCTATGAACATCGAGGGCGTGCCTCGCGATTGGGATGCTGAGCCGAAACGGTCGACGGCCACGCCGACGCGGGGACACACGCGAGAGCGGACGGAGGCGCGCCTCATCGTGGATGAGGCGATCGGCGAATGGTCACGGACTGGTGCCAGGGTACGCTCCCCGTGGTTGCCGCCGCTCGAGGAAAACTACGCGGGCGAGGGGCTCGCGAAAGAATGGGGGCTCCCAGCGCCTTTCGCACTCCTTGATGATCCGGCTCGCCAACGCCGCGCGGTCGCGCGAGTGGGAGAGCCCGGATCCGTGTATGGCGTCTACGGTGCCTCCGGAACTGGGCGGAGTACGAGCATCGTGAGCATCGTGCGCTCGACCCGCACGGTAGAGGACAGGCCTCGAGTGTTCGTCATCGATTCGGCAAGCAGAGGCCTCAACGTGCTCATCGACGAGTCTCACGCCGTCGCATATGTGAGGGGAGACGACACCGCCTCGGTCCTAAGAATGCTCCGTCACCTTGCTCGTACTGAGACTCTTTCTCGAGCGTCGATGCTCGTGATCGACTCTTTCGCGGACCTATGCCACGAGGCCCATCCGAGCGATCGCGAGGATATGCTCTCGCTTCTCGGCGCCCTTGCCCGCACGGCGCGCGCACGCAAGCTCACTCTGGTTATCGGGGCCACGGGCCCCAGCGAACTTCCGCGGAGCCTCGAAACATCGTGCACCGAGAGAATTATTCATCGACTCTCGCGGCCCGAGGACTATGCCCTGTGTGGGCCGGCCGTCAGGCTCACCGATGCGGCACCCGTTGGCCGGGCTAGTATCGGTGGCCTCGAGGCTCACGTTGCGCTCTTTGATGAACCGTGCGCGCGCGAGGAGCGTGACCGGAATGCATGCCTCGAGGCCTTTACACTCTCCCGACGGTTGCTTGACGTGCGCGAGGCTCGAGAGCTCGTGCGCGATCCGCGTCGCGGGTTTGTAGGTTTCTCCCATACTGACGGAACACCGGTTTCGCTCCCGCTTATGCCCGGAGGGCTCGTGTTGGGAGGCGCGGCTCATGAGCGCCTCGCGCTGCTCGAGTCGCTTGCGCACCTCGCCCACGATCGTGAAGTCCTACGTGTCCCTGCTCGTGCCTCGAGCGATGCCGAGCATCCGCGATACCTACTCGAGCGGGCGAAGGGCATGGGAGCTGCGGCATTCGTTCTCCTCGAGGACATCAAAGCTCTCGAATCCGACGGCGGTGGCCCCGAGCTGGGTTCCGCTATCCGCGGGGCACTCGGTGCTGGTGCATGTATCTATGGCGGGCTCGAGGGAGGCTCATTTTCAAGGCTCGGATCCGTGGGGCCGACACTCGCGCAGTCGGGCTGCGGCATTGTTCTCGGAGCGAGCGAAACTGATGTGTTTACCGTGTTCGGTCGCACTCTGCCTCGCACGAGGTGGGCGAGCACCCCGGACGTCGCCTGGCTTGTCGAGGGGCACGAGTGCCGACTTATCGTCCCCTCGCTCGTGGCACGCAGCTGCGCGGCATAAATCGCGACTCCGCTTAGCGGAGGCGAACACACTGCATGACACGACAACAGCACCCATCAATGACTTGAGACCACCACACACCACCACGAAGGAGCACACCTCATGGGTGAAGGAATGGATCCGGCCGCAGTCGAGCGGCTCAGCGAACTCTTACGGTTCAACGCAGAAAGTTGGAGGCATGCGGGGCAGGAGCTTCATACCCTCATCGGTGCCCTCTCCTGGAAAGGCCCCGATGCCGAGACTTTCGCCAATCACGGCCATGAGGTGTCTGCTCACCTCTTGACCGTGAGCGACATGCTCAGACAACTCGCCCTTGCACTGGTAGAGCAGGCGGCAGAGCAACGTCGTGCCTCGAGCGCGGTGCGCTAGCCAACGAGCGTCGAAAAGCTCGGTCCGTTATCCACATCGGAGCCAGCCGCTCTCGCTCCACAGAATGTTCGTGGGCGCTGAGGCCGTAGCGTGAAGGTGTCGGAAATCGACCGTCGTAGATGACATGAGAAGGGAAAACACCATGATGAAGGGAATGGATCCCGGGAGCGTTGAGACCATGGCGGGTGAGCTCGAGTCGCTTGCCGTTTCGCTCCGTGACACGGGAAGTAACGCGGTGAACATGGTCCAGTCACTCGAGTGGGCCGGGGAGGACCGTGAAAACTTCCTGGCGCAGCTGGGCACTCTTGCCCACGCGGGTGACGACAATGCCGCGAGGCTCGGGCTCTTGGCCGAGAACGCGCGCGGGCAGGTAGCCGAACAGCGCGCGGCCTCGAGCGCCGGGTAGCACACACGCTTCTACACACGACTCAAGGGGGAAACATGAACACGACATTTATCGGTATGTCGCCCGAACAGGGCGTCTCCACGGGCGAGGGCCTCGTCTCGCTCGCAACGGCAACCACGACTGCTCTGAACACCGCACGTGAAAGCGTCCAAGCCGCCCAGTGGGTAGGAGAGGATCGCGACGCGTTCGTCGCGAACTTCGAGGCCCTTGCGACGAGCATCGAAGCGCTACTGACGAACCTTCGCACGCACGGTGAGCAGGTCAAGCAAGAGGCGGCCGAGCAGATGCAGGCCTCGGCTGCAAGCTAGCGTACGCAGCCTCACCGGTTCTCTTTGGTTTCACGCCCTGTGCACGAGGGAAGAAGGGGGGAGGTGCACGCTTAGCGAAAGAGCGGTGCACCATGGGACAGAGGAGACGCACGCGAGGACGAGGGGGGGAAGAGAAGGGGAAAGAATGGTGGGCGCCGCGGTTCAAACGGCTGCGGCGCCCACCCACGGAAAGGTCCGGCTTGGCCGCGTGCACATCCTGTGAGAGGGAACACGGCTCCCAGCAGCCAATCTGCGTGGACGAAAGCGTAAAGGATCGCTAGTATTGATCAGGTTCGCTTCGCGATATGAAACCTCGAGAGGTGGCGTATTCGGCGAGCAAGGCAGGTTACCCTAGCGGCCAAAGGGATCTGACTGTAAATCAGACGGCTCAGCCTTCGGGGGTTCGAATCCCTCACCTGCCACGCAGATCACCTCCACGAAAGTGGCTGTGATCCGCCGCACCGGGGACTTTCCCAAATTGCCTAGAGTGGCAAAACACGGTAAGTTTTCACGCGTTGCCCTGATAGCTCAGTCGGCAGAGCATCTCCATGGTAAGGAGAAGGTCAAGGGTTCGATTCCCTTTCAGGGCTCTGATCGGATGGCGGCCCGGCACCGAAGCATCGGTGTCGGGCCGCAGTTCCGATCGAGCCGGGGTAGCTCAGACGGTCAGAGCGCACGACTCATAATCGTGAGGTCGCGGGTTCGATCCCCGCCCTCGGTACCACTCCAGGTTTCCCTGGCGTGTTGACGTGCCTGCATGACGCAGGCGATAGGACCCGCGTATGCAAGATGCGCGCGAAACGGAAAGAGGCGAGTCATGGCAGCAAAAAGCTCTGACGTGCGTCCTAAGATCACCTTGGCGTGCGTAGATTGCAAGAACCGCAACTACATCACCAAGAAGAACCGTCGCAACACCCCTGACCGCCTCGAGCTCAAGAAGTACTGCTCGACGTGCGCCAGCAGCACGGTTCACCGCGAAACCCGCTGATCCATACGCACATACTCATCAAAAAGCCACCCCGGGTGTGCTCTCCGGAACCCCTCCGCTGAGCCGCTCACGAGGGTGGCTTTTTGCTGTGCAGTACGGTCCGGGGCGCACCACCACGGGCCGCGCTGAGCGACCGGATACGATGAGAACCTATGCGTGCCGTTAGAGGGCCGCACAACCGATCGAAGGGTGAGAACCAATGGCATCGCCGAATCCTGACTTCGCGGGCCGCGTGTACGACAGTGGCCCGTGCGTGCGAGTGTCGGAAACGAAGATCCGCGAGTTTGCCGCCGCTACCGGTAACACGCATCCCCTCACGGTGAGTGAGGATGCTGCACGCGCCGCGGGTTACGAGGCGATTATCGCGCCGCCCACATTCCTCGTGACGCTCGCCCAGGCAGAAGAGGCACGCTACATCAACGACCCGGAAGCCGGAATCGACTTTTCGCGCGTCGTCCACTCCGAGGAGTCCTTCGCCCTCAGTCGCGCGATTGTGGCAGGCGACGAACTCACTCCCAGCCTCACCGTCGAAGCTCTCAAGCAGGTTGGGCCGCACGCGATGGTGACGACTCGTGTGGACTTTACCGATGAGGCAGGCGCGCATGTCGCGAGCGTCCGTTCGTCGCTCGTTGTTCGAGGCGAGGAAGGCTAACCGGCATCATGACCATTCCCACCACTCCCACGCTCGAAACCCTCGCAAAGGGCGATGTCGTTGCACGCGAGACGCGACGTTTCACGCGCGACAGCCTCGTGCGCTATGCGGGTGCTTCTGGCGACTTTAACCCGATCCATTACAACGATGCGTTCGCACGCGAGGTAGGGCTTCCCTCCGTTATCGCACACGGCATGCTCACGATGGGCACCGTGATTGCCCCCGTTCTCGACTGGCTCGGCGATCCGGGCCGACTCGTGTCGTACGAGACGCGCTTTACGCGCCCGATCGAGGTGCCTGCGCTCGGTGGCGTCGACATTGATATTGAGGCAGCCGTCGGACTCCTGACCCCTGAAGAGGGCACCGCGCGCATTGACATCACGGCGAGTGTTGACGGGCACAAAGTGCTGACGAAGTGCCGCGCGGTGGTGAGGCTCGCGTGAAGCTTTCGGACCTCACGACTCTTCGCATCGGTGGCGAGATCAAGCACTACGTCGAGGCACGCACCGAAGAGGAACTGATCGCTGCCGTGCGCGACGCCGATGCGGCGGGCGAGGAACTGCTCGTCCTGGGCGGTGGTTCGAATCTCGTCGCGTCGAACGCCCCCTTCGAGGGAACCGTTGTACGCGCGGTCGGTGAGGATCGCCCGACGTGTATCGATGCGACCTGTGAGGTGTCGACAACAGGCGAGGCGCGGGTCGAAGACCGCACTCCGCTTGCGCCTGCCTGCGGCGGTGCGAGCGTCGAATACTTCGCTGGGACCACGTGGGATGCCGCGGTTGCGTACGCGGTCGAGCGCGAGATGATTGGGATCGAAGCGCTTTCAGGCATTCCGGGAACGGTGGGTGCCACTCCCGTGCAAAACGTCGGCGCGTACGGGCAGGAAGTGTCCTCTGTCATCACTCGTGTACGCACGTGGGATCGGCTCGAGAATACGATTCGGACGTTCTTTGCTGCCGACTGCCAGTTCGCGTACCGAGACTCGATCTTCAAACGTACGCGGATGCCCGGTGGCGGCGCGACCGGCCGTTACGTGGTGCTCTCGGTAACCTTCCAGCACCACCTCGGCTCCCTCTCGGCTCCCGTGAGGTACGCGCAGCTTGCCGAGCGACTCGGCATCGAGCCGGGGCAGCGCGCGCCGATGCGTGAGGTCCGCGAGGCCGTCCTCGACATCCGTGCGCGCAAGGGTATGGTCCTTGATGAGGGCGATCACGATACGTGGAGCGCGGGAAGCTTCTTCACGAACCCGATCCTCACGCACGAGGAGGCTGCGCGGCTGCCTGAGGCAGCGCCCCGTTACGAGGCTGAGGGCGGAATTAAGACGAGTGCCGCATGGCTCATCAGTCATTCGAACCTCGAAAGGGGATTCACGCTCACACCGGATAGGCGCGGTGCGGCACTGTCGACCAAACACTCGCTGGCTCTCACTAACCGCGGTGAGGCAACGAGCGAAGACATCGCGCAGCTTGCGAACCATGTACGCTCCGTGGTCCACGATCGATTCGGGGTGTGGCTCGAGCCTGAGCCGGTGCGTCTGAATGTTCGGATAGGTGCGTAGGCGCGGAGCCGACGCTTGCTCATCTGGCGCTGTTGCCTGGCTCACTAAGTGATTACACTCGAGCAGGACATAAGTCTTAGTACGCGAAGGAGCGCATATGAGCACGCATAGCGATTCGATTGCCACGGTCGACCCGGAGATCGCCAAGGTTCTCGATCAGGAACTGCATCGCCAGCAAACCACCCTTGAAATGATCGCGAGCGAGAACTTTGTTCCGCGGGCGGTTCTTCAGGCCCAGGGGTCGGTTCTCACGAACAAATACGCCGAGGGCTACCCGGGTAAGCGCTACTACGGTGGCTGCGAGTTCGTGGACGTCGCGGAAAACCTGGCAATTGAGCGTGCGAAGTCCCTTTTCGGTGCTGATCACGCGAACGTGCAGCCCCATTCGGGCGCGTCCGCCAACGCGGCTGTGATGCATGCTCTCGCAAGTGCTGGCGACACCCTCATGGGGCTTTCCCTCGCGCACGGCGGGCACCTCACCCACGGCATGAAGATCAACTTTTCGGGCAAGCTCTACAACATCGCGGCCTACGAGGTCGATCCCGAGACCGGCCGCATCGACATGGATCGTGTGCGCGCGCAAGCGCTCGAGGCGCACCCGAACGTGATCGTTGCCGGGTGGTCGGCGTACCCGCGCCAGCTCGACTTTGAAGCATTCCGCTCGATCGCCGATGAAGTTGGTGCGAAGCTGTGGGTCGATATGGCGCACTTCTCGGGTCTTGTGGCCGCAGGTCTCCACCCGAGCCCGGTGCCGTTTGCCGATGTCGTTTCGACGACCGTTCACAAGACTCTCGCGGGTCCCCGCTCGGGCCTTCTTCTCGCCAAGCAGGATTTCGCGAAGAAGGTTGACTCGGCGGTGTTCCCTGGCCAGCAGGGCGGCCCGCTCATGCACGTGATCGCTGCGAAGGCGGTCGCTCTGAAGCTCGCGGCGACCGACGAGTTCAAGGAACGCCAGAAGCGCACGCTCGAGGGCGCGCAGATTCTCGCTGAGCGCCTCGGTCAGGCTGACGCGAAAGAGGCCGGCATCGAGCTCCTCTCAGGAGGCACCGACGTTCACCTCGTACTCGTTGACCTCCGCAAGTCTGAGATCGACGGGCAACAGGCCGAGGATCTCCTTCACGAGATCGGCATCACCGTGAACCGCAACGCGGTTCCGAATGATCCGCGTCCGCCGCGCGTGACGTCGGGTCTTCGCATTGGTACGCCGGCGCTTGCGACGCGTGGTTTCGGTGCGAGCGAATTCACGGAGGTCGCTGACATCATCGCGACCGCACTTACCGGCAAGGGGGATGTCGAGCAGCTTCGAGGGCGCGTTCGTACGCTCGTGGAAAACACACCCCTGTACGCCGACCTCACCCAATACTGAGAACTCACGACGCAAGGAGTAAGGACGCTATGACTGCACAAATTCTTGACGGCAAGGCCACGGCGAAGACCATTAAGGAAGAACTGCGCGAACGCGTGGAAAAGATCGTTGCTGAAGGCGCGGTTCGCCCGGGCCTTGCGACCGTGCTCGTAGGCGCGGATCCGGCCTCGGAGATCTACGTTGCCGGTAAGCACCGCGATTCCGAGGCCATCGGCATCAATTCGATTCGCAAGGATCTGCCCGAGGAGACGACTCAGGAGGAACTCTTCGCAGTCCTCGATGAGCTCAATGCCGACCCGGCCTGCACGGGCTACATCGTGCAGCTTCCCTTGCCGAAGCACATCGATACCGACGCGGTTCTCGAGTACATCGACCCGCAAAAGGATGCCGATGGTCTTCACCCCGTGAACCTCGGCCGACTTGTGCTGAACGTCAACAAGCCCATCACCACCCCGCTTCCGTGCACGCCGCGCGCCGCGATCGAACTCGCGAAGCGTCACGGTATCGATTTCAACGGCAAGCACGTTGTCGTCGTAGGCCGTGGCGTGACGGTGGGGCGCCCCATCGCGTCCCTCCTCACGCGTCGCGAGCATAATGCGACCGTCACCCTCACGCACACTGGCACTAAGAACCTCCCGGAGCTCCTCAAGCAGGCCGACATCGTGATCGCCGCTGCTGGTGTGCCGCATCTCGTGAAGGCAGCCGACCTTCGCGACGATGCTGTCGTGCTCGACGTCGGTGTGACGCGCGAACCGGATCCGGAAACGGGCAAGCAGAAGATCAAGGGCGATGTCGAGCCCGCTGCTAAGGAGAAAGTCGCCTGGATCAGCCCGAACCCGGGTGGTGTCGGACCCATGACTCGCGCGCTGCTCATGCAGAACGTTGTCGAGTCGGCCGAGCGCGCGTGGGAAGCCGAAAAGGCTAAGCGCTGATACCCGAGTTGCCTTGCACGTTCACTGTGTAGAACGATCGTGGGGGTGACTGACGGCAGGGACCCGTCCTTCGTGGGGCGGGTTCCTCCCCGTTAAATCGGGCGCGAGCGCGCCCGTGGATGAATGAAGGAGTAAGTGTGACTTTCACGGTGGCGACGGTTAACGTCAACGGCATGCGGGCGGCGGCTCGCAAAGGTATGGGGGAGTGGCTTGACTCGTGCGGCGCAGACGTCGTCACCTTCCAGGAGGTGCGTGCTCCCGAGGACCTCGTCGAGGGACTCGTGGGACAGGGGTGGCGGTCGGCCGCACACGCCTCGATGCTCAAGGGCCGCGCGGGGGTTGCGATTGCGGTGCGCGAGGGGCTCGAAGGAGCGAACGTGGGAGAGGTCCGACGCTTGCTTCCCAACCTCGAGGCGGATTCGCATACCGGCCGCTGGCTCGAACTCGACGTCGAGGACGCACTTGGCGACGGCATGGACCTAACCGTGATTTCCATGTACATGCACTCGGGCAACGTCGACAAGCCGCAAACGATGGTCGATAAGTACGAGATGCTCGAGGGCGCCTGGTCGCGCCTGGCGGAACTGCGTGCGAGCGGGCGCCACGTGCTCCTCACGGGAGACCTCAATATCGCGCACACGAACCTCGACATTAAGAACTGGAAGGGCAACCTCAAGAGCGCGGGTTTCCTTCCCGAAGAGCGCGCCTACATCGATCGCCTGCTTGAGGCGGGGGAATGGGTTGATGTGCACCGCGCGCTCGCTGGCGATGTGCCCGGGCCGTACACGTGGTGGTCGCAGCGCGGGAAAGCCTTCGATAACGATTCGGGCTGGAGGATCGACTACCACCTGGCCTCGAAGGAACTCGCCACGCGGGCTGTGTCCGCACGCGTCGACAGGGCTGCGAGCTACGACACGCGCTGGAGTGATCACGCCCCACTCGTCGTGACTTACGAGTATATTTCGAGCAGAAAAAGATAGGCGTGCCCCCGGCGAAGGCTGGGGGCACTGGCAGAAAGCGATGTGACAGTGGTGAACACTCGGTGGAGTATCAATCGCCGTGGTTTTGTAGGGCTCGCGAGTCTCGGCATGGTTGCCCTCGCCGGATGCTCGGCACTGCCCGAGAAGGACGCCCCATCGAAAACGCAGCAACCGTCGGAGGCCACGGATGCTCACGATGGCAGCGTGAAGGTGACCGACGCATGGGCGAAGGCAGCAGACCCCGCTGACACGGACATGACGGCAGTCTTCGCGTCCCTCACCTATGCGGGCGGTGCAAAGGAGAGCGTGCAGGTCACAGGCGCGCGATGCGATGCGGCGGACATGTGCATGCTCCACGAGGTTGTGACAGAAAACGGTAAGAGCACGATGCGCGAAGCCGAGGGCGGATTCACGCTCAAGGCCGGCGAGAGCTTCATGCTCGAACCCGGTGGCCCCCACATCATGCTCATGGGGCTGACGAAGCCCCTTGCCGCTGGCGAGAGCATCGCGCTCACCCTCGAAATCGAGGGTATGGACGACGTGAACTTCACCGCAATCGTCAAGGACTTCGCGGGCGCCGAGGAAAACTATGACGACATGGGCAGTGATGACGGCCAGTGAAAACCGATGGTGAGCGGCGAGCTTTTCTCGCCGCGGGTCTCGTAGGAGCTGCTGGACTCGGTCTTGGAGCTGCGGGGGCGAGCGCGTACCACGCCTCAGCGGAGGAGAATCCCGAGCGCACGGCACCAATCCCTACCGAGGAGGAGCTCGAGAAGCGCCGCATCGTGGGCGAGGCTCGCGAGAGCTTTTATGGCCTGCACCAGGCGGGTATCGCTGAGCCACCACTCGCGCACGGGGTCTTCATTGCCCTTGGTCTTCGGCCGGAAACGGATAGAAGCGGCCTCGAACGAATGCTGAGGCTCTTAAGCGACGATGCTGCGAGGCTGACGCAGGGGCGTGCCCCGCTCGCCGATACGGAGCCCGAACTCGCCGATGCGCCCGCACGGCTCCGGGTCATGTTTGCGCTCGGTGAGAAGGCGGTTGCGCTCGCTGGTGTTGAGCCGCCCTCGTGGCTGAGGCCGCTGCCGGCGTTTGAGATTGACAGGCTCGAGGATCGTTGGTCGGGCGGAGACGTGCTGATCGCCCTGCAATCGGACGACCCGATCGCGCTCGCCCACGCTCAACGGATGCTGCTCAAGGATTCGCGCGCTTTCTGCACGCTCACCTGGGTGCAAAAGGGTTTCAGGAATGCACGGTTCGCTGCCCCCACGGGGTCTCAAAGGAATCTGTTTGGGCAGATCGACGGGACAGTGAACCCCGAGGGGAGCGGTCTCGACACGCACGTATGGATCAACGATGGTCCGTTCGCCGGTGGCTGTTCGATGGTGGTGCGCAGGATCGCGATGGACGTTGACGAGTGGGACCGTGCGGACCGCGTGGCTCGCGAGTTTTCCGTGGGGCGACGGATGTCCGACGGCTCCCCGCTCGCCGGTGGGCCAGGCGAAAACGGCGAAGCCGATTTTGCCGCGAAAGATAAGCACGGTTTTCACGTGATTGGCGAATACTCCCATATGCGGCGCGCGAGGTTGGCGGACGACGGTACGCGCCACGAGCATGAGCAGATTCTTCGACGGCCCTTCAACTACGACGATGCCCCCACCGGGAGCGAGATCTCGAATACCGGGCTTATTTTCGTGAGCTATCAGCGCGACGTCGACGAGCAGTTCGTCCCCATGCAACAGCGGCTTTCCGATGGTGACTTGCTCAATACATGGACGACGCCGATTGGGTCGGCTGTGTTTGTGGTCCTTCCCGGTTGCCGCGAGGGCGGCTTCGTCGGGCAGAGTCTCTTTCAGCGTTGACGCACCGGCTCCGTTAGCCTTGGCCTATGACCACCTCCTCCCCGTTTATTCCCGTCATTCCGGCTGGAGGCTCAGGCACGAGGCTCTGGCCGCTTTCGCGTCAGAGCCACCCGAAGTTTCTCCTCGACCTTGAGGGCAACGGTGCGAGTCTCCTTGTCAATACTCTCGAGCGTCTCGCGCCCCTGTCCTCGGCGCGACCCATTATCGTGACGGGGCGTGCGCACCGTGAGGCGGTCGCCGCCCAGGTTGGCGATGGTGCCCAGATCCTTTCCGAGCCGAGTGGAAAAAACTCGATGCCAGCGATCGCGTGGGCTGCCGCGCTTGCTGAACGCGAGCACCCTGGTGCCATCATTGGCGCCTTCGCAGCCGACCACGTGATCGCACCGAAGGAAGACTTCTGGAAGGGTGTCTACAGCGCGATCGCCGCTGCGGAGCTCGGCTATCTCGCGACCATCGGGATTGAACCCACGTCGACGTCGAGTGCTTTCGGGTATATCGAGACCTGCCCGTCAGATGCGGCCGATGAGGACGCGATTGCCCTGCGCTCCGCGGGAGCTTTAAACGTTGCCCGTTTCGTCGAAAAACCGGATGCCGCGACCGCTACCGAGTTCGTGCGAAGCGGACGTTTCATGTGGAATGCGGGGATGTTTGTCGTGAGGGCGCGGGTGCTGCTCGAAGCCCTCGACGATCTCCATCCCGAGATTAGCTCCGCCGCACGAGCTCTCGCGCTCGAGGGGACCGGGGGAGAGCTTTCGGGGGAGGGCGAAGCGATCTGGGCGAGCCTCGAGCCGATCGCGATTGATCATGCGCTCGCGGAGCCGCTCGCTTCGCGCGGGGCGGTCGCCGTCGTGCCCGCGAGCTTCGCATGGGACGACATCGGGGACTTTCGGGCGCTCGCGCGAGTGGCACGCGGCGAAAAGGAAACGGACGGCGAAGTGGGGGTCGCGGGGACTGCCAAGGTTGTGAGTGTCGATTCTCGGGCGCGCGTGTATTCGAACTCCGAGCGGCCGATCGCCCTGGTGGGTCTCAATGGCATTAGCGTCGTCGAAGCAGGGGACGTTTTGCTAGTCGTGGACGAGGCGAAAGCGCAAGACGTCGGGGCACTCGTGAAGCGGCTAGAAGCGGAAGGTCTGGAGGGGCTTTTATAGGCTTCAGGCGGATGCTCCCCAGATCCGAGTCTGGGAGTGCATTCAGGTTAACGGAGCGTTACATTAGGAGGAGGACGCTCGGACTCGCCGGGCGTACCCTCAACTGGTCCCCTCACGTTGGAGGCAATCGTGAAGTCCCTTTCCCGCGCGGCCGCACTGCTCGGTGCCGGCGCCCTCGTTCTCTCCGCCTGCGGCACCCCGCCCGAACAGTCCGGCTCCGATTCGGGTGCTGGAAAGGGCGGCGATTTCAAGGCCTGTATGGTGTCCGACTCGGGTGGTTTCGACGACAAGTCGTTCAACGAGTCAGGTTTCAACGGCCTCACGACTCTCAAAGAAGACAAGGGCTACAAGGTTCAGACCGCCGAGTCGTCGAGCGAAGCTGACTTCTCGCCGAATCTGCAAAACATGGTGCAGGGCGATTGCAACCTCATCTATGCCGTTGGCTTCCTCTTCTCGCAGACCATCAAGACTGAAGCCGAAGCAAACCCCGATACCCACTACGCCATCATCGACTCGACCGCTCAGGATGCCGACGGCAACCCCACCGAGGTCGATAACGTCAAGCCGATCACGTTCGATACCGCTCAGGCGGCCTACCTCGCTGGTTACGTGGCTGCTGGTACCACCAAGACCGGCACCGTTGCGACCTACGGTGGTGCGAAGATCCCCTCGGTGACGATCTTCATGGATGGTTTTGCCGATGGCGTCAAAAAGTACAACGAAGTGCACGGCACGAACGTCAAGCTCCTCGGCTGGAACAAGGACAGCCAGGACGGCTCGTTCACGGGCGACTTCGATGACCAGACCAAGGGCAAGGCCCTGACCGAAGGCTTCATTTCCCAGGGCGCAGACATCATCATGCCCGTCGCGGGCCCCGTCGGTGCAGGCACCCTCGCGGCCGCGAAGGAAAAGGACGGCGTCATGGTTGTCTGGGTTGACTCCGATGGCGTGGAGACCAACCCCGACGCGAAGGACGTCATCATCACCTCGGTGATGAAGGAGATTGCAGCCGCAGTCGAGACGACCGGCACGGAGGCTGCCGAAGGCAAGTTCACGAACGAGCCGTACGTGGGCACCCTCGAAAACGGTGGCGTCGGTCTTGCTCCCTACCACGAGTTCGATAGCAAGATCCCCGCAGAATTGAAGAAGGAAGTCGAAGACCTCCAGAAGCAGATCGTCAGTGGCGAGATCGAAGTAACCTCGCCCGCTTCGCCCAAGCACTGAGTCTCGGAACTCAGTCACTTGTGACGAGCATCAATAAGTAGACTGGCGGCCCCCTCCCGCGGGAGGGGGCCG
>NZ_KV788567.1:0-10324 GCF_001807345.1 Dermabacter sp. HMSC06F07 | reverse complement strand
CTCCCCCTCCGGGGTCAAGAGAGCCGCGGCGTGCACACCGCCGGTTTTAGAGAAGGCGGCCTGGCCGTCTGGCCAATGCAGCCCACCAGGGCCTCGCCCCCGAAGCAGTCCAATGGCAGAACCTTTACCTCACGAGGGCATGCGATTCAGGGCTTGACCGGTCCCGACCGGCCTGGACTCCGCGCACCCCGCGACCACCTCGAGTGCACGGTGAACTCGGTGAAACCCTGCCATCGCAAAGAATGAGCACTCAACTAAGTGAGTGCTCTGTGCTCAGACCCGGAAGACAGCCAGTTTACGTGAGAAGGACCCGGACCCGAAAACGGGGCCGGGATCCTGGCGACGCTAGCATCGCGTTGCGAGCGTCTTCGCCCGCCTCCACGCTACCTCCCCGAGGTGACGCCATTATTGCGCACAAACAGAGGGGACGCGTGTCGCTTAGGGACGCCTCTCGCCTTCGTTCCGGCGAGAGTTTCTAAGCGTAGCCAGCCGCAAGCCAGTCCGAAGCCGCAGCAAACAAATCCTCGTCGCTCACGGCAGAGGCGAGCGCCTCGACGGCCTCAACATCCTGCAATCGCGCAACAAGGGTTTGAAGCGCCTCAAGCTGCGAGTGCGCCTGCTTGAGGAGCATCATCACGACGAAGCGAGCCTCAATACTTGAGGAACTCGAACCCATCTCACGAAACTGCACGGGATGCGCGAGGGTGGCGACAGCAACTCCTTCGATGAGCACGTGTTCGGGATCGGTATGAGGGAGTGCGGTGGGGACCGCCGTAGGCAGGCCCGTGGGGAAGCGTTCCTCCCTCGCGATAACGGCCTCCTCAAAGGTAGCCGCAACGGCGCCAAGCTCGCGGAGGCGCCGGGCCATTGTGGTCAGCACCTCGCGGTCACTCTCCGCTTCAAGACGCGCAAACGCCGCGCCGGGGACAATTCCGAAGCTCACTGTGCCACCTCCTGTTTGGTTTGCTCGCGATCACGCCGGTTCATGACCGTGCGCACTGCAAACAGGGAGCCGAAGGAGAGGACGAGGGCGACGATCATACCGGGCACGCCAGCCTTCGCTGCGGCAAAGTAGAACGCGGTGAGGGGGTTCGAGCCATCCACGAGCGACGAGATAGTGTGCTGCCCCTTACCGAGCGAGAAGCCAGAGGCGACCGCAACCTCAGTAAAAACAGGAGCAATCCAGGTCGACACGAAAAGACCGAGACCGATGAGAACGGCACCGCCAATGGTCGAACGGACGATGTTTCCGCGGAAAATCGCCACCATGATCGCGACAATGAATGGGATAGTTGCGAGGTCCACGAGCGGGAGGACGCGGTTACCGAGCGGGGCAAGTCCGACGGCGAGGAACAGCGTGATCGGTACGAGCAGAAGTGACGTCGCGATCACGGATGGCTGACCGACCGCGACGGCGGAGTCAAGACCGATGTAGAACGTTCGACCCGGGAAACGCTTCTGCACAAAGTCGCGCGCGGCCTCCGAGATCGGCATGAGACCTTCCATAAGAACTGAAACCATACGTGGGAGGAGAAACATAACGGCGGCTAGAGAGATCGCGAGCGTCAAGATCTTTTTGGAATCTTCCGCCGGATGCGCAAATCCGAAGCCTAGAAGACCGATGAGCAGACCGAGAATGAGGCCCATCACGAGGGTTTCTCCGAAGATTCCGAAACGCTTTTGAATCGCCTGCGGAGTGGCATCCAGCTTGTTGAAGCCCGGAATGCGATCAAAAAGTGCATTGAGTGGGATCGCGAGGAGACCATAAGGAGCCGAAGTTCCGTGGGGGAACGAGATATCAGGGAGCCCGAAATACTTTTGGACGATGGGGGCCGTGAGGTCCGCGATCGCAAGCATGACAGCCATGTGGCACGCCGCAGCAACAAGTCCCCACCAGAAGCTGTGGGTAATCACGCCCACGAGCGCGCCGATCATCGCACTGTGCCAGAAGTTCCACAGGTCGATATTGAACGTGCGAGTGAGACCGGTGAACAGAAGAATCATGTTCAGGGCAAGCGCGAGCGGAATGATCGCAGCACCTATGGTAGAGCCGAACGCGATCGCAGCGGAGGAGGGCCAGCCGACATCAACGACGTCGAGTCCCACTCCAAATCGTTCGGCCATGGCCTGGGCCGCGGGGCTCACCTGCTGACCCATAAGGCCGATCACAAGATTGATACCGATGAAGCCAATGCCGATCGTGACGCCGGCCTTGAATGCTTTCTTAAAAGGAAGGCCGAGAATCAGACCAAAAATAGTTATGAGAATGGGCAGTACAACGCTCGCTCCGAGGTCGTTGAGGTAGCCGGAGAGGCCGATGAAAAAGTCTGCCATGACGGGAATTCCTTACGCGACGAGAACCCGGGGAAAAGGGACGATCCGCGCTTACCCTTGCGAGGTGAGTGCAGCCGAGGTGCGGGGCGATTTAAGAGAGCGCGTCCGCAATTACGCGAAGTGTGCCCTCTTGCCCCATTCCGGTAATGAGGCTGAGAGCGCGAACGACGGGGATCGTGACGGAGCCGGGGACGTCGGTTGTCGAGACGATCAGATCGGCGTCAACTCCGGAGCCGACGAGGTCCATGACCTTGCCTTGCTGGATCTGGGCATCAATGCCCTCCGCTTCGAGGAAGTCACGCACCTTCGAAACCACGACGGTTGACGTAGCGACGCCCGTACCGCACACAACCAATACTTTCTTCATTGAAACTCTCCTTCGAGTGAGGCGTTGGGGGCAAGTGTACACACGCCCTCGCGACCCTTCTCAAGACCTAGGGTCAGTAAAAAGTTCGACGGAACTTCTAGTGGACAACACTTGCGTCACGAGAATCAGTGTGCCAGGGTGTAGGCAATGGCGCAACTTATCGCCCCTCTTTCTGCAATTTGTTGCAATTGGCATTTATCACCGAGGATGAAATGGCACAGAACGCAATGACGCTGACCGGCCCCCTACTGATTGTCAACCCCAAGGCGTACCTCTACGGCGACGAAGCTCTGAAGTTAGCGGTCCTCGTCGACGAACTCGCCGGGCGATTCGAAATCCCCACGATCTACACTGCCCAACACGCCGACCTACGGCTCATCACCGAGCACACAACGAACCTCATCATCACCGCACAGCACATGGACCCGATCGCCCCTGGCCGCGGCATGGGACATATCCTGCCCGAATCGCTCGTGGCCGCCGGTGCCCGCGCCGTGGTCCTTAACCACGCCGAACACCCCCTCACGATCGCTCAGCTCGACGCCACTATCGAGCGCGCACGCGAGGCCGGCCTAAAGACCATCGTTTGCGCGGATTCGGACGCTCAGTGCTACGCGATCGCCCACCTCGGGCCCGATGCGATGATCTGCGAGCCGACCGCAGCGATCGGTACCGGACAAATGGATGAGGGTGACTATGTCGAACGTACGACCGCAGTCGTTAAGTCCGTCGACCCGAGCATTCTCGTCATTCAAGCCGCGGGCGTAAGTCGCGGAGCCGACGTTACCCGCGTACTCAAGCAAGGGGCCGACGGGTCGGGCGGTACCAGCGGCATCATCAAGCATCCCGACTGGCGGGAGATCCTCACCGAGATGTACACCGCAATACGAGACCACCGCGACGAGAAGTAACCCCATATCCCCACCGGAAAGAAGCCATCATGCTTATCTCACTTACCGATGCTCTCGCCCGTGCCGAAAAAGATAATGTAGGGCTTGCCGCCGTCAACACCCCTTTCTTCGAAGCTCTCGCCGCCACCATCAAGGTTGGCGAACAGACCGGGCAGCCAATCATCCTGCAGCACGCCCAAGTCCACGAGCCATACTCCCCAATCGAGGAGATCGGACCCGCCATCGTCGAGCTCGCAAAACGCTCGAGCGCCCCTTTCGTCGTTCATATAGACCACGGCGAAGACATCGACTACATCGCTAAGGGCCTCGAGATCGGCTTTAATTCGTGCATGATCGACGGCTCGCTGCGCGAGTATGAGGAAAACGTTCGCATCACCCGCGAGGTCGTCGCTATGGCTCACGAGCGCGGGATCGCAGTCGAGGGCGAGCTCGGCGTCATGACCGGCAACGAGAACGGTGACCCTTCCCAGGGCGTCGCAGACGCAACTCTCTACACCCAACCCGAACAGGCCCGCGACTTCGTTGAGCGGACGGGCGTCGACTGCCTCGCCGCGTCGTTCGGTACCGTTCACGGGCTCTACCGACAAAAGCCCCATCTCAACCTGCCGCTCATCAGCGAGTTGCGCGAAGCGGCCGGAGTACCGCTCGTCATGCACGGTGGCAGCGGTCTGAGCGAAGACGAATACCAAGCATCGATCGCGCGAGGCGTGCGCAAAATCAATTACTACACCTATGCTGCACGCGCGGCATACGAGGCGGCTACACCACTCGTCAACGACGACAAGATCTTCCTGTTCACAAACCTCGCGAAGGCGGCGCGCGATGCCGTCGAAACCGACGTCCGCCACTTCGTCGACACCATCTCGGCACGCGTTGACGCGTTCTGACCGGCGAGAAACCTTGGAAAGAAGGCCCCCATGACCACCTACACAACAACTCTCGAGCTGCGCAGCCACGGCGGGACCGCGAGCTTCATCGACGTCACGGCTCAGGTCCACGAAACCATCGCCGCCTCCGGAATTACTAACGGCGTGGCCACCATTATTTCGCCCCACACGACGTGTGCCGTGTACTTCGACGAATTCGCACACGACACGGTCGAGGATGGTACCGATTACCTCCAGGTCGATCTCGACGCGGCTCTTAGCCGAATGTTCCCCGCCCAGACAAGCTTCCCTCCCCATGGCGGATACAACTACCCGGGCGAGGCCCACTACCAGGCGGTCGAAAGCTGGCCCTCGGCGGCGGCCTTCCTCCCCGGAGGTGACCGCAGCCAACTCCTCAACGCCGACGCGCACCTCAAGGCGAACATCATCGGCGCTTCCGAGACCGTCGCCGTACTCGACGGGAAGGCCGCTTTCGGCGAGACCGGCTACATCTTTTTCGTCGACTTCGATCGAGCTCGTGAACGAGCTCGCAAGTGTCACATCGTTGTGACCGGGGACTGACCCCACCGATCGCGGCCCGCACGTCCTCATCGCCTGCACGGCCGCGATCACCCTCCTCCCCTAAGGCCCCGCCTGCAAGCGGGCCCTCCTCCCGTTGGTTCCGCAGCGAAGCGGACCCCACAGCTAGGAGTTCTTATGAACAACAACCCAGTTATGAAGGCGTTAACGTGGGCTGCCGAGCATTTCATCGGCGTGTTCAACGCTTCCGCGGAATCGTTCGTCGACCTTGTGACCGGGGTGCTTCCGCTCCTCATGGTCATGTTGACCTTCATGTACGCGGTCACAACATGGATCGGTGAAGAACGAGTGACGCGAGCCGTCCAGTGGGCCGGCAAGTACGCGATCACCCGTTACACGCTCATGCCGATCCTCGCCGTCCTGCTGCTCACCAACCCGATGGCTTACACGTTCGGCCGCTTCCTTCCCGAACGCTACAAGCCTGCGTTCTACGACTCAGCAGTATCGTTCGTGCACCCGGTGACCGCACTTTTTCCCCACGCCAACGCAGGCGAGATATTCGTGTGGACGGGTGTCTCGGCAGGCGTTCTCAAAGTTGCCCCCGAGAAGTACGCAACGCTCGCGATCCTCTACTTCATCACCGGCATTATCGTGATTTGCATCCGCGGTTTCGCTACTCAGTGGATGACCAACCTTCTGATCAAGCGCGGCGGACACGAAGCGTCCTTTAAGCAATACGACGCTGACTACGCAGCCGGACACATCCAGGGAGGCGTGGCATGACCTTCTCATCGATTCGCATCACGAAGGGCAGCAGTGGCTGGGGCGATGGTCTCACCCTCACGCCGACCGACGCCAAGAAGACGATCATTTCCGTCACCGGCGGCGGTATTCACCCCGTCGCCCAACGCATGGCCGAGCTCTCGGGGGCCGAGGTCGTCGACGGGTTCATCAATCACATCCCCGATGACGACGTTCTCGCGGCCGTCATCAACTGTGGCGGCACCGCCCGCATCGGCGTATATCCCAAGAAGCGCATCCCGACGGTGGATGTCTACCCTGGTTCGCCTGCGGGCCCGCTCGCCCAGTTCATTACGCCCGATATCTTCGTGTCCGACGTAGGCCCAAAGCAGGTCTCGCTTGCCGACGAAGTGGCTGTCACCGCCGAGACCGCCGAGCCCGCCACTGCAGAACCAGAGAAGAACGTCGCGGACACTAAGACTGCGGCCAAGGAGCGGGCCGCTGCCCAGTACAAGCCTTCCGGCTTCACAGGCATCGTCGTGGGCTTCGGCAACTTCATCGGCTACGTCATCAACACGCTATTGAGTTCGGGGCGTCAGGCGCTCGACATTATGCTCAAAACCGTTATCCCTTTCATGGCGTACGTCGGGCTTCTGATCGGTTTCGTGAACTACTCAGGCGTCTCGGACTGGCTCGCGAACCTTGTCACCCCACTCGCCTCGAACCCGTTCGGGCTGATCCTCCTATCGATCATTGTCGCTCTTCCGTTCCTGTCTCCGATCCTCGGCCCTGGCGGCGCGATCGCACAGGTCGTGGGTGTTCTCATGGGCACACAGATCGGAATCGGTGCACTGCCCGTTCAGTACGCCCTGCCCACCTTGTTCGCGATCAACGGCCAGGTCGGCGCCGACTTCGTCCCCGTAGGTCTCTCTCTCGGAGAGGCGAAGCCAGAAACGATTTCGGTCGGAGTCCCCGCGGTGCTCTTCACACGCCTCGTGACCTCACCCATCGCGGTCATCATCGCCTTTGGCTTCTCGTTCTTTATGTAACGAAGCCTGATCCATCTCTCACCACTAGGAGTCCTACGACATGTCCAACGAATTGTGGAGTGCCAATATCAGCCAGATCGGTGCCGATGCGGAAATGATGTTCTCCGAGGGCGTCATCATCCTCTTCGGAGAGCCCGTTCCCCCCTCCCTCGCAGAGGTTGCACTTGTGCACACCGGAGGCTCGACGTTGACCCGCGACCTGGTCGTGGGCGACGTGGTCGACATCGACGGTCACAAATACACAGTGACGGCGCTGGGCGAAATCGCTAACAAGAATCTTGCCGAGCTTGGCCACATCGTCCTATACGTCAACCAACCCGACCAATCGGTGCTACCGGGCGCCGTTCTCGTCTCAGGACCCGACGAATTCACGACGCCGCAGGTCGGCGCCAAGATCCGCGTCATGGAAGCCTAGTGATGCGCGGCGTCGAGTGGCTATTCCCGGTTCTGCTCTTCCTCGCGTTCGTCGTCTCTGCGATCCTCACGCTTTTGCAGCAGCGTCGGTACACGCGAGAGATCAACGCGGCAGCACAGGCCTCGACCGGACCTCACGACGTCCTCGTCACCGGCCGGGGCCGCGGTGTTAGCCGTGGGGCCATCGTGATCTTCGTCGTTGACCGATCCGAGGGCTGTATCACACGCGCAAGCGCCATGGTTGGATCCACCGTGTTTGCCCGCTTCCGAGCCTTTCCCACTCTCCTCGGCCCCACCGCTGGGGCGCAGGAGCGGGCGAATGGGAAGCACCTGAAGAAAGCCGTTGCCGCCGCGCTTGCGCAAGTTCCAGCCAACCCCACAGCTGCTCTCGCGGAACGCAAGCGTTCAGAGAAAAAGCGTGCTGACCGAGCACGCCGCGCCCGTGCAGCGACACGGAGCAACCACAAAGGGCGAGGGGAGAACCTGGCTGCTGATGCCGTTGATCCCACCACCTCCCCACTCGCACCGCGCACGCCTCGGCCTGAACGTTCCGCACACGTTGGAACTCCCTGATACTCACCAAATTCATCCCGCTAGAAAGGACACAACCGTGGGATACACAAAGGATCTTCTTGCACGCGAGGCTCGTGAGGGCCGCCCGATTCGCGTCGGAGTCGTGGGCGCAGGCCAAATGGGCTCCGGCATGATCGCGCAGATCTTTCAAACCTCCGGTATGACCGTCGCCGCGGTCGCCGATATCGTCGTCGATAAGGCCGAAGCAGCACTCAAAGCGGCGGGGGCGACCGACATCGTCGTCGCCGTCGACGATATCGAGACCGCGAAGAAGGAGGTCGAGAACGGCTCGGCGGTCATCATCAAGGACGGTCTCAAAATGCCTGAGCTCCCCGTCGATATCGTCGTCGAGGTTTCAGGCGTCCCAGAGATCGCCGCGCAAATCGCTTACACGTGCATCACCCATAGCAAGGATGTTGCGCTTATGACGGTCGAGGCCGATATCACGGTCGGTCCGCTCCTGTCATCTATGGCAAATGCGGGCAACGCCGTTTACACAATTTGCCGCGGCGACGAGCCTGTCGAGGCGCTCAAGCTCGTCGAGTACGCGCAAGATCTCGGTCTCGAGGTCGTCGCCGCCGGCAAGGGGAAAAACAACCCGAACAAGCCGACTTCGATCCCCGCGGACAACGAGGAGGAGGCTGCGCGCAAGCATATGAACCCAAGAATGCTCACCGAGTTTACCGACGGTACTAAAACCCAACTCGAGATGGCAGCTTTGTCGAACGCCACCGGCTTCCCGGTCGAGCAAGCCGGCATGCACGGCGTCGAGTGCAACATCAAGGACCTTGCCACAACCCTCATCCCGAAGGCCGACGGCGGTATCCTCAATGCCGACAAGGGCCCGGTCGTTGAATACACTACCGGCGACGTTGCCCCCGGCGTGTTTGCGATCGTGAAGTCCACTAGCGACGTCGTGACTCACGAGCTCGACTACCTCAAACTCGGCAAGGGCCCTTACTATCTACTCCTCCGCCCGTGGCATATCGCCTCGATCGAAGCTCCGCTCTCGATCGCGGAAGCCGTGATCAACCGCAAGGCGGACTTCCAGTCGACCACCGTCACGACCGAGGTCGTGGGCCGCGCAAAGTTTGATCTCGAGGGCAACCTCGAGCTCGAGGGGCTCGGCGGTAATCATTTCTACGGCTGGGCTGTCCCGGCCGAGGAAGCACGCGAAAAGGGTTACGTTCCAATCGGTCTGCTACAGCGCTCGGTGCTCAAGGAAGCCATCAAGGCCGGCGAATACATCACATACGACAACCTTGAGCTCGACGAGTCGCGCCCGCTCGTGGCCATGCGCCGGCTCCAGGACTCGCTCGTGGCGCGAGGCGTAATCTGATTCCCTACTCTCTTACTCAGGCGGGTTGACGGCTACACTTGGCGTCAACCCGCCGCTCTTTTTCCCTCCTCCGATCCCGAAAGTCCCGCATGGCACTCAAACGCGACCGACGCACCCTCATCGATGTCGCCCGCCTCTACTACGTCGACGGCCTCGATCAATCCACGATCGGCGAATCGATGGGGCTTTCGAAATCGACCGTCTCGCGTATCCTCACAGCAGCGAAGGAAGAGGGAATCATCCAGGTAAGGATCGTCGGGGACGACGTCGAACGGAACGAGGAGCTTGAGCGACAAATCACGGAGCTCTACGACATTGAGCGCGTGTTCGTCGCCGCATCTGGATCAGATCCGTATGAGGCGACCTCCCGCCTCGCGGCCCAGCGATTCATAGAACTCGCGCCGCATGCCGGACGTATCGGATTCGGCTGGGGCCTCACGATCCAACGTATGATCCAGGCAATCCCGACGCGGTCGCTCGGCGCGGAACACGTGCTCACTCCACTCGTGGGAGGGATGCCCACCGCGGATACGGCACCGAGCGGCAACAACATGATCGTCGCCCTCGCCGAACGACTCGGCTGCAGATCGGAACGCTTTGATGCACCGGCGGTTGTCGAATCGAGCCGCACATGGAACGCGCTCATGAGTGAGTCAAGCGTACGCACCGCCCTCGAGAACGCGCGCGCGACCGACCTCGCGTTCGTCGGCATTGGCACACATGGGGTACATACGTCACGCTTGGTGATCGACGCGATGAAGCTCAACGACGAGCAGCTCGCGCGATACCTCGCCCAGAATCCGGCGGGCGACATGTGCGGTCATTATTTCGACCCGGACGGCAAGCCGCTCGGAAGCCCTACGACGAATCGGGTGATTGGATTGACGATTGAGAATCTCCAGAATCTTCCGCGTGTGATTGGCATCGCCGCGGGTAACGATCGCCTTCCGGGTCTCACGGGCGCGATTCACACGGGCGCTCTCGCGGAGCTGTGTATCGACGAGGAGATTGCGCGTTCACTCGTCCGTGCGACGGGTGTCGGGCCTGGGAGAGCAGACTCCGGTGAGCGCTGCGTGTGCTCCGCGTGCGGGGCGCCGCACCCGCGCGCCGCCCGTTAGCTCTTGCTCGCTGCCAGGTCGATCCTCTCCGAGCCCGCGTAAACGTTGAAGCGCCCGTCATCGTCACCTTCG
>NZ_KV788566.1:0-58042 GCF_001807345.1 Dermabacter sp. HMSC06F07 | reverse complement strand
CCCGGAGGGATTCGAACCCCCAACCTTCTGATCCGTAGTCAGATGCTCTATCCGTTAAGCTACGGGCGCTTTTTGCCTGTTCTCTCGAACTGACTTGTATTACTTTACTCCGGTACGGCCCGAAGTGCGAGCCGAGGGCCCGTGAGTCTAGTCACGAGCCCTCGGCTGCGATGCGCTCAGGGCGCGGAGGGGTTACTGCTTACCGAAGGTATGGCCGGGGTTGTCCTGGGGGCCCTGATTGCCAGGGCCGCCGAACGGGTTCTCCTGGAATCCCTGGTGAGGCGGCTGCTGCCCCTGCTGCGGTGCTTCGTAGCTGCCCTGCTGGGGAGCCTGGTAGCTCGGCGGCTGGGGAGCGTTCGAGGAGCCCTGCGAGGGGTGCTGGCCGAAGCTCGGCTGGGCACCCGGCTGTGCCTGCTGCCCCTGCGGCTGCGCGCCTCCGTGGGTCGAGCTCTGGAAGGATCCCTGCTGCTGGAAGTGTGCGTCGCCGGCACCGGACTTCTTCTTGCGCTTCATGAACACGAGGGCGCCGATGACAACCGCCGCAAGGACAAGGAGAAGAACAACAACGACCACGATGATGACGATGAGCCAGGGGAAGCTGCTGCCCTCGGCCTTGATGTTGATGTCTGAGAAGTATTCTTTCGTGTCGGTGATGTGGACCTTGTTGCCGTCGATCTTGCCGACGCTCGATTCGGTGACCTTGCCGGGGAAAACGAAGGTGAAATCAACCTTGAAGCCGGCAGCCGCCGCCTGGTCGCCAAACGACCCTTTGGAAGCTTCCTTGTAGGTGTAGGTGTCCGATTCCTTGTCGTACTTCAAGGCATCGCCCATGGGGTTTTTTTCATCCGTTTGGCCAGAGAAAGTGCACACGACCTCGTCGTCTTTCTCCTCTAGCTTGAGATCTGGCTTGGTCTCGCCAGTAAATTCCTCAAGAGCTTCATCGCCGCAGAACTGAGAGGGGGTCATGCCGATTTCCTCGAGCGAGGATTTCTTTATTGAGACGACACCCTCGAGGGTGATCTTTTCGGGGCTCTCGATGGTGACCGTCGCGTCGAGCTTGCCGCAGCCCGCAACGACGAGCATGAACGGGATGAGCATCAACGCTGCGATCTTCTTCAAAGGATTGGCCTTTGGTGCTGTCACAAGGAACCTCTACTTTCGTGGAATCCGGAATGTGGTGGACAAATCTGTGGGTACTTCAGCGGCCTGCGGAACCGGGGCTTGGGGGTCGCTATCGATACTGGCCTGACCTTTGTAATGTCGAGAATCGGCGCCTTCGGGACTTCGGTAGTTTGGCTCGCGTATCTCGGGCTGCTGGCCTGGCCTACTTTGTTGCGTAGATGAGCCGTTTTGAAACGTTTGGGCGTTTGCGGCAGGGCTCTTTTTCCTTTTGCGAGCGATGACAATGAGAGCCGTGATGGCGAGAGCCGCAAAGAAGAGGAGCGCAAGTGCCACCGCGATAATGATGACGACAATGAGCCACGGGAACCCGGGGCCCTCGGACTTGATCTCGTAGTCCGAGAGAAAACTCTCGATACTGCTGATTTGAACCTTGTTGCCGCTGATCCTGCCGACGTTCGATTCAGTAACCTTGCCTGGCATGACGATGGTGACGCTAGTCATGAAGGCGCCGAGAGAGAGCCGCTCGGCGATTTCAGGGGCAGGCATGATCCCCTTCAGTGTGTAGGTGTTCGAGTCCTTGTCGTAAGTGAGGATCTGCTTGAGCTGTTCGGGATCCTCTATCGTACTGGTGAATTCGCACTCGAAGATGTCGCCTGTTTCGGTCAGCTTGGTCTTGAGTGTGCCTTCGAAGGCTGGTCCACCAGCACCCGTCGTATCTTTCGAGGTACAAACATCCGCGGGTTTCATGCCGTATTTTTCAAGCACCGAACTGTACCCCCGAGCAACGCCTTCGAGGACAACTTTGTCGGCGCTTTCTACTGTCATGGTTGCTTTGAGGTCCCCGCAACCGGCGATGAGGAGGAGAAAAGGAATCACTAAGAGCGCAGCGAACTTTCTCAGGGGGTTCGACTGAGTCGTCGTCATGGGGAGACCTTGCGTGTAAAGGGACGGGCGCGACTGCACCCTATCGCACAACCATGGTCTTATTCTTCGCCTTCCCGTGAAGCCGAACCAGGCGGCATACCTTCGCCGAAGACGGGGGAGGCTTCGGGGCGTTTAGGATGCACGGCATCTCCCGAGCTTTCGCCGCGGATACGCCGCATGACCCAGGGGCCGAGGTGATCGCGCGCCCACACGAGGTCCTTTTCTGCTGCCTGGCGCCACGTGCGCTGCGGCGGGTCGTGGGGCGTAAATTCGCGGAGGCTGTTCGGGACATCGAGAACGGCGAGGACTTCGCGCGCAATCGTGTGGTGCCCAAGAGGTGAAAAATGCAGGCGGTCCTCGGCCCACATGCTTTCGTGAACAAGCTGGCGCGCAGCCCACAGGTCTACGACGAACGCGTTGTATCGTTTGGCGATCGTGCGCATGTTTTCGTTGTAGATCGCGGAGCGCCCACGGATGAGGTTGAGAACGGGGGTGTTGCCGACGTCGGGCCCGGTCCACAGGATGATGTCGGTGCCTGTTTCAGCGAGGCGCGCGACGGCGACGTCGATTTCGGAAGCGATCTCGTCGGGATCGCCGCGCCGGATCACGTCGTTGCCTCCCGCAAAGAAGCTCACGAGATCCGGCTTGAGGTCGATCGCCGGCTCGAGCTGCTCCTCGATGATTTGTTTGTAGAGCCGGCCGCGGATCGCGAGGTTCGCGTAGGCGAAATCGGGGCACGTGCGCCCGAGCTCTTCGGCGACGCGATCTGCCCAACCGCGAACCCCTCCGGGCACGTGCGGATCGGGATCACCGATGCCTTCCGTGAATGAGTCACCGATGGCGACGAATCGCCGCCACGGGTGAAGGGGGGTGGTTGGGACACTGCTCATGCTACCTCCAGAAGGTCAGGAGCCCGCCGCCCGCGAGAAGGATGCCGATGCCAACGGCGAGGTTCCAGTCGCCAATGGGGAGCGGGAACTGGGCGCTCGAAATGTAGTACACGACCATGTATAGGATTCCGAGGATGAGGAGAGTGACGGCGGTGGGCACCAGCCAGGCTGGGCTTGGCTTGTAGGCTTCCGCGGCGCTTTCTTGAGCGCGGCGCGAGCGGCGGGTTTCGGCCTCGGCGCGAGTCACTCGATCCCGTGCAGGCTGGTTCTTCTGGGTGGGGATGGTCGAGGAACGCCGAACTTTCTTGGCCATGGGGTACCTTTCACAACGGTCACGGATGCGCCGGGCCGCCCCGAGGGGTGGGTGCGGTGCCGGCAACGGCATATATTAGGGTACAGTGCGCGAAGGAATAGGTTGGTGTTATTCCGACGCCCGCCGATTAACCCCCTGCCGAATCGGAGACATTGTGCCTTCTTCCCGCCATAGGCGAGCGCCCGAGCGTAAACGGAGCGTGGTCTCGAGCATTATTGGTGTGCTCGGCGAACTGTTGATTACCGTCGGAGCTTTCCTCCTTCTTTTTGTTGTGTGGCAGCTGTGGTGGACGGATGTTATTGCTGACCGCGAGCATGCCGTCATCATCCAGGAGCTCCAGTCGAAGTGGGGCGGGCCCGCGCCGAAGAAGATCGCACCCCCCGAAAAGGGCGAACCGCCGAAGATCGAGAATGTCAAAGAAAACGAGGTGTGGGGCGAGCTCCACGTGCCGAAGTTCGATAAGGCCACGTCTCCCATGGCCGAGGGCGTGAGCATGGAGAAGGTCCTTAACGTGATCGGCAACGGGCACTACCCCGACACAGCCCTCCCGGGTGAAGTGGGGAACTTCGCGTTTGCGGGCCACCGTTCGACATACGGGCGTCCACTGCACGACATCGCGCGGCTTCAGCCCGGTGACCCGGTCATCGTTGAGGGGCCGAAGGCCTATTACGTGTACTACGTAACGGGATCGGAAATTGTGAAGCCGAACGATGTGCAGGTGATCGCCCCGGTTCCGAATAAGCCGGGGGAGGAGCCAACGGAACGGATGCTCACCATGACGGCGTGCCACCCCATGTATTCGGTTGCGGAGCGGTACATCACGTACGCGAAGTATGACCACTGGGTTGATCGCAGCAAGGGAATCCCGAAAGAGCTCGCGGAGGTTAAGAAGTAATGTACGGCTGGCTCTACCGGATTATTCCTGGCCCGTGGTGGGTCAAGGTCTTGGTGCTTTTGATCGTGTTCGCGGCGATTGTCGTGCTGCTCTTCGGGTGGGTGTTCCCCGTGATCGCACCGTACATGCCGTTTAACCAGGTCAACCAGGGTACGATTTCAGCGCTCGGCGCCCTGTAGCCGCGGCGTCGACAACGGCATAGGCAGTCCCTGCTTTACGGGGTCTACCTCCCTTTCCTCCCCCTCAGTGAGGGGCCGCAGAGGTGAGCAGCGGCGCGAGAGTGCGGGCTCGCTCGCCAGCCCCCGTTCCGTCTCGACCTTCTGCGAGTTCGAGGAAGTGCGCGAGGATCGTGTGCCCGCCGTTAGTAAGCACGCTCTCCGGGTGGAACTGGACACTGTGGAGCGGGAGGCTCCTGTGTGAAAGCCCCTGGATGCTGCCGTCGTCGGCGCGAGCCGTGATCTCGAGAACTGCCTCGTCGACCGTGTCGGGCACGACAGCGAGCGAGTGGTAGCGGGTCGCCTGAAACGGTGAGGGCAGCGACGCAAACGGCCCTTGGCCTTCGTGGTGGATGAGGCTTGTCTTGCCGTGCATGAGCTGCGGCGCATGCGTCACGGTCGCCCCGAAGTAATGGCCGAGACACTGAAGCCCGAGGCATACCCCAAACATAGGAGTCGACGTGCGGGCACATTCACCGATCACGTCGAGGCTTCGCCCGGCGGTGAGGGGGTTGCCAGGACCTGGGGAGATGAGAACGCCGTCAAATCCCGAAAGATCGGGGACGCCGGACGAGGTTTCAGATACTGCGTCGTTGCGGACAACTATGCACTCGGCACCCATCTGCTCGAGATACCCGATGATCGTGTACACGAACGAATCGTAGTTATCGACCACGAGGATGCGGCACGAGGTGCCGGTGGGGTCAGTTGCCGCCATTGCCGCGGCCTCGCCCGTTGCCGGCTCCATTTCCATTGCCATTTCCGTTGCCGTTGCCATTGCCGTTTCCTTCACCGTCGACCGGAGTGACCGAAGGCGCGGCGGGGGTTGTCGTCGCGGTCGGCGTGGGGGTAGGCGTGGGCTCAGGGCCCTTCGACACGATGATCGTGACGCTCGACCCGGACTTTACCTCGGAGTTGACCTCCGGATTCGTGCGGATCACCCGGCCCTTTTCAACAGTCGGGGAGAACTCCTCCTGCACCTGCGTGCCGAGATTAAGCTCAGGGACGCTCAAGCGTGTGCGCGCTTCCTCGAGAGTTTGACCCACGACATTCGGAATGGTCACGGGGCCGGCTTCAGCCGCGACGACGAGGCGCACGGTCGAGCCCTTCATTGCGGTGCCGTCGGCGGGCGTCTGTTCGAGAACGGTGCCGACGGTTTCCCCATCCTTTGCCTCGCGGCTCGCCACGGTGACCTCGAACCCGGCATCCTTGAGAGCCTGTTCGGCGTCGGCCTGAGTGAACCCAACCACGCTCGGGACGGTGAGCTGACCGCTCGAAATCCAGACTTTAACGGCGCTGCCTTGCGGGGCGCTCGCGCCGTCGCCCGGCTCGGAACGGATCACAACATCCTTATCGAACTCGGTTGAATCTTCGGTGCCGGCAACGGTCATCGTGAAGCCGGCGTCCTCGAGAGCCTTCTGTGCCTCATCCTTCGTGAGCCCTTCGAGCTTAGGCACGCTGGCGGAGTCCGGGCCGCTCGAGACTACAACGTTGACGGTAGAGCCCTTGACGACCTGGGCCTTTGCTTCAGGATCGGTTGAGATGACGAGCCCTTCGTCAACCTCTGTGCTCGCCTTTTCAGTGAACTTCGGGGTGAGCCCTGCTTCGGTAAGGGTGCGCTTCGCATCGTCTTCCGCCATGCCCACGACCGACGGTACGCTCACCTGTTCGGGCTCGCGATTCTGCTGCGCGATGAACCACCACGCGGCGCCCGCCACAATAAGCAGCAGGAGGATCAATCCGGCGACCCACGCGCCCACGTGGCGTTTCTTTTCCTCTTCCGGCGCAATCTCATCGAGCGCGCTTCTCGGCCCCTGCGGCGTGGGCGACGCTTCCGCCGCGCCTGCAGGAGCGGACGGGGCCATCGGAGCCGTATGCGTGGGAATGACCTGGGTTTCCTGGTCCTGGAACGCCGTCGTGTTCTCAAACTCCGTGGGGCTCAGCACCTGGGTTGCCGCTTCGGCACTAGCGGGGCCCGCAGCGCCTGCGGCAAGGGTGCCAAGAATCCGCGGCTCGCGGCCCGCCGCAGCGTCGCTAATATCCTTCGCGAAATCAGAGGCGCTTTGATACCGCACCTCGCGGTCCTTCGCGAGGCCGTGGAGCACGACGGCATCCATGAATTTGCTGATGTTCGGGTTGTAGGTCGAGGGGACCACCGGAGTTTCGCGCACATGCTGGTACGCGATCGACACCGGCGAGTCGCCCGTGAAGGGCGGGCGACCCGTGAGGAGCTCGTAGAGAACAACTGCCGCGGAGTACACATCGCTGCGCGCATCCACCTGCTGGCCACGCGCCTGCTCCGGCGAGAGGTACTGTGCAGTGCCCATGACGGCTTGCGTCTGGGTCATGGCCGCGGTCGCTTCGGATACCGCGCGTGCGATACCGAAGTCCATGACCTTGACCTCGTTGTTCTTCGTGATCATGATGTTGCCGGGCTTGATGTCCCGGTGAACGATTCCCGCGTTATGTGAGTACTGGAGGGCGCCCAGCACACCCCCCATAATCGCGCACGCGCGTTGCTCGCTCATGGGGTTTTCCGCCGAGATGAACGATCGAAGCGTGTCGCCCTCGACGTACTCCATGACGATGTAGGGGATCGTCACCTCTTCGCCCGTGGGCTCAGTGCGGTGGTCCTCGCCAGTGTCGTAGACGCCCACGATCGTGGGGTGGTTGAGACCCGCGGCCGACTGTGCCTCACGGCGGAAGCGTTCCTGGAAGTGGGGATCGCGCGCGAGGTCCGAGCGCAACACTTTGAGGGCGACCGTGCGATGCAAGCGCGTGTCGCGCGCAAGATACACCTCAGCCATGCCGCCACGCCCAAGGAGACGCCCAATCTCGTAGCGGTTACTGAGTAACATGCGGTCTTCGCTCACGATGCCACCGTAGCCTTCCTCAAGAGTGCGCTCACATCAGCGCCCGTCCATTCTAATGAGTGTGTGCTCGCACCAAGGGATACCGTTCCGGTTGCCACGAGAATCGCCACAATAATGGCGATCGCAACGACGGCGATCACGATCAGAAGTGGCAAGCTGACCCTACCGACACTCTGTCCCGTGGATGTTCCGCGCCGCGCTGCTGCCCTGTGATCACGACTTGCGCTACTCGCAGAGTTAGCGCTCGCCGCCGAACGCGCGCTCGGTGCCGACGCTGCCGTTGACGAGGACCTGATGGTGACCGGCTTTGAGCCGACGCCCGCGAGCGGCATCGCCGCCGTTCGGGTTCCAGTGGGCGAAATCGGGTTCGCCGTGCGCGAGTTGGCTTTCGAGGTGATTTTGCGGCTCGAATGGCCGCCGTCGCGCTTGGAGGCGGAGGCGGAGGCATCGGAACGCCCGCCAGAGGCGCGCACGCTGCTCGTCCCGAACCGGGGCTCCTCGCCTCGTTCGATCGAATCGAGAATGCGGGCGACAACCGCTGCCGACCTAGGGCGATTGGCGGGCGCTTTCGCGAGCATCATCATGACGAGACGGCGCAGGTCCGGGTTGATGCGCTCGGGAAGCTCCGGTGGCGCCTCCTTAACCTGGGCCATCGCAATCTCGACTTGGCTCGTGCCCGTGAATGGGCGTGAACCGGTCAGCATTTCGTAGGCGACGATGCCGAGCGCGTAAATGTCGGAAAGACTCGTAGCTTGCTTGCCCATGGCCTGCTCGGGAGACAGGTATTGGGCGGTGCCCATGACCAGACCGGTCTTCGTGAGCTTCGCCTGGTCGTTGGAGCGGGCAATCCCGAAGTCGGTGATCTTGAGCGCCCAGTCGTTCGTGTCGTCCACGAGAACGTTCTCCGGCTTGACGTCGCGGTGGACGACGCCTTTGACGTGCGCGGCATCCAGCGCTTTCGCGAGTTCCTTGAGCACGGCGATCACGCGATCTTCGTCGAGGCCGTCTGGGTTTTCTTCGATGATGTCGGAGAGAGGGCGGCCCTTCACGAGCTCCATGACGATATAGGCGCGCCCGTCAAGCTCTCCGTAGTCATAGAGGCCGGCGATCGCGTCGTGCGCGAGCGCGGCGGTATGGCGCGCCTCGGCGCGGAAACGCTTGAGGTAGCCCTCTTCGCCCGCGAACTCTTCGCGCAGAACCTTGACGGCAACGGGGCGGTCGAGCTCCTGGTCCTTGCCTTCCCAGACCTGGCCCATGCCACCCGTGGCAATGAGGCGAGTGAGTTCGTAGCGTCCTTCGAGAACGAGTCCTTTACGTGTTTTCATGCTATTCCTCGATCACTGCCTTCATGAGGTCTCGCGCGATGGGGGTGGCAACGGCGCTTCCGTAGCCACCCTCCTCGACGACAACGGCCACCGCCACCTTCTTATCGCCCTTCATGGCATAGCCAACGAACCACGAGTGCGGCTTTTTCCCTTTCGCCCACTGCGCCGTTCCGGTTTTCCCGCCGACCTCGGCGCCGTCGATCTGAGCGCGCTTTGCCGTTCCATCCGTCACCGTTGCTTCCATCATTTGCCGCATCTGCGCGGCGTGAGCGGCGGACAGCGGCTGGCTCTTCTCGCGCGGAGCGAGTGCCTTGACCTCTTTGAGGTCGCCCGTGCGAACAGACTTGACGAGCTGGGGTTCCATGACGATGCCGTCGTTGGCGAACGAGCCCGCCATCATCGCCATTTGGAGCGGAGTTACTTTGTCCTCGTATTGCCCGATCGAGCTCAGGGCGAGTTGGGCATCGTCCATATCGGAGGCCATCGACGAAGGAGTCACCGAAAGCGGGATCTGCATTCTCGTGCCAAATCCGTATTCCTCGGCCTTTTTCTTCAGAGCGTCTTCGCCGAGCTGGACGCCGAGCATCGCGAACGAGGTATTGCAGCTTTGCTGGAGCGCCGACTGCAAGCTCGACACGTCGTTCGGGCCGCACGGGGAAGTATCGCCGTTCGGGTGGTTCGACATCGACGTGGACGAGTTCGGGAGCTGATAGCTTCCGGGCCCGGGAATTTCCGATTCGGGAGTGTAGCTGCCGGATTCGAGCGCTGCCGCGGCGACGAGGAGCTTAAACGTCGAGCCCGGCGGGTAGAGGTTACCCGCAATCGCCCTGTTATTCAGAGGCTTATTTGGGTCGTCATTGAGTTTGGACCACGCCTTGCGGACAGACTTCGAATCGTGTGAAGCCAGGGCGTTCGGATCGTAGCTCGGGGTCGAGACCATCGCGAGAATCGCTCCTGTATCGGGGTCGATTGCGACGGCTGCGCCGCGGTGGTCGCCGAGGGCGTCGTAGGCGGCCTTTTGCGCCTTCGCATTGATCGTGAGTTCGACTTGCGCGCCCTGGGGGTCGTGGCCCGAAAGTACGGTCATGAGGCGGTCGTAGAAGAGAGAATCGGCCTTGCCCGAAAGCTCTTCGTTCATGGCTTTTTCCATGCCGCCGAAGCCGTACACGACGCTGTAGTAGCCCGTGACGGGTGCGTACAGGCCCGGCTCAGCGTATTCACGCTTGAGCCCGTAGCGGTTGTTGACTTTCGTGCTGGAGGCTACGGCAACGCCGTCGACGACGATCGGCCCGCGCGGCCGCCCAAATTCGTTGTAGATCGTGCGCGCGTTGCGGCCGTTCGCGTTGAGTTCTTCCGCTTTGATGACCTGGAAATAGGTGGTGGAGCCGAAGAGGAAGAGGAACAATACGGTGAGCACGAGCGAGACGTGGCGAAGCGGTTTGTTCATGCTGTGACCTCCGCACTCATCGCGTGCGGCGCGCGTTGATCGGCCGCGATGTGCTTTTCGGTTTCGCCGAGGCTGCGTGCCGCGGGTCTTCGTGCGGCGTCGCTCAGTTTCATGAGGAGCCCCACGATGATCCAGTTGGCCACGAGGCTTGAGCCACCCGCGGCCATGAAGGGAAGCGTGAGGCCGGTCAGGGGGATCACGCGCGTCACGCCGCCCACGACGATGAACGTTTGAAGGCCAAGAGTGAATGAGAGGCCGGCCGCGATGAGTTTTCCGTAACCGTCGGAAATCCCGACCGCTGAGCGTAGCCCGCGCTGCACGATGATTGCGTAGAGCGCGAGAAGCGCGAACACGCCCACGAGCCCAAGCTCCTCGGCGACTGACGCGAAAATGAAGTCGGACTGCGCGAACGGGACGGTGTCCTGGCGGCCTTCGCCGAGGCCGACGCCGAACAGGCCGCCGTTCGCGATGCCGAAGATCCCGTTGTTAATCTGCCCGCAGTTGCTGAAGTTTCCGCTGCTCATGGGGTCGAGCCAGCACTCGAAGCGGCGCTGCACGTGACCGAGCTTGAGCACGTAGTAGATTCCCGGGGGCGCGAACATGAGGGCGCCGATGATGAACCAGCTCAGGCGGTCCGTTGCGGTGTACAGCATGACGACGAAGAGCCCGAAGAACAACAGGGACGTGCCGAGGTCATTTTGGAAGACGAGGACGGCGGTCGCGCCGGCCCACGCGAACAGGAGCGGGCCGAGATCCGACCAGCGGGGCAGGGTAATGCCAAGGACGCGCGGTCCCGCGAGAGCGAGCGTGTCGCGCCTCGAGACGAGGAAGCCGGCGAAGAACATCGCGAAGAGGATTTTCGCGACTTCGGCGGGCTGGAATGAATAGCCCGCGATCCGGATCCAAATTCGTGCGCCATAGTTGGCGGCACCGATGCCGGGGGCAAGCGGCAGGAGCAAGAATAGGAGTCCGACGGCACCCGTGATCCAGGTGTAGCGACGGAGCTGACGGTGATCTCTCATGAGCATGAGAACGGCGACGACGCACGCGAGGCCGAGCGCCGTCCACATGACCTGGCGCGAGGCGAAGCCATGCCCCCAGGACGTGTATTTCTCGTAGACGAGATCCACGCTCTTGATCGTGGCGAGGCCGATGAGGTTGATCAGGAGAGCGGTGGGCAGGAGCAGCGGATCGGCATACGAGATGCGCGCTGCCGCAACGATGTACACGATGAGCGCCCCGACACCGAGCCCGCCAATCTGCCACCAGGTTGATGTGGCGATCTGTTCATTGCGCCCGAGGTCGACGAGGACGTTCGCGCCGAGACCGATCGCGAAGGCAGCCAGAATCAGAACAAGGTGCAAGATGCGCCGTGTTCGTGCCTGGTAGCTGATGACCGTCGCCATTAGCGCCCGCCGTCCGAGGGAGCCTGGCCGGTTTCGGCCCCGCCGCCACTATCGCTTGCGCCGGCCTGCGGGTCTTTCGAGAGGCGCCCCTCCGCCGCGAGCTGCGCGACGATGCGGTCGGCGTCGTCTCTGTTCTTTGCGCTGATGGTGTTTGTGACCTGGGTTTGGGTCACGGGTTGAAGGTCGCTGAGGACCACGTCGGTGACGGCCTCTTCGTGGGAGAGCGAGAGGGGGCCGAGGTCCTGCGCGATGCCCTTGTAGATGACGACCTGTGAGCCGTTGGTGCCGACGTAGTACTGATCTTGCGTCCAGTTGTAGGCGAACCAGGCACCACCGACGAGAAATGCGGCGATGAGGGTGAAGAGCGCCGCCACCGGCCAGTTCGAGCGCCGCGGGGGTTCCTCTTCGTAGTCTTCGTCTTCGTACGGCACCTCTTCGCGCGTGAGCGCGGCGGCCCGTGCGGCGGGTCCCGTCGCGGCCGTGGGGCGATGGCGGTCGCGCGCGGCGGCACCAACGACGATGCTTCCGCTCGACGGGCCGGGATCGCCCTTGTGAAGGTCGTCGATGTCGATGACGTCGGCGATGACACACGTGATGTTGTCGGGGCCGCCCGCCTTGAGGGCGAGTTCGACGAGGTGCTCGGCGCATTCATCGGGGTCGTCGATGCTCGAGAGGACGTCGCTGATGGTTTCGAACGAGACGAGCCCCGAGAGACCATCGGAGCACAGCATCCAGCGGTCGCCTGGAACGGCTGGTTTGAGGCTCAGGTCGAGTTCGGGATCGGCGTCGACATCACCGAGGACGCGCATGATCATGGAGCGCTGCGGGTGGCGTTCGGCTTCTTCCGGGGTGAGGCGCCCTTCGTCGATGAGGCGTTGCACGAACGTGTGGTCTTTCGTGACCTGGGTGCACGTGCCTTCGCGCACAAGGTAGGCGCGCGAGTCACCGATGTGGACGAGCGCGAACTTATTGCCCGCGCGCAAGAGCGCGGTGACGGTCGTGCCGAGGCCCGCGAGAAGGGGTTCTTCGCGAGCGCGCCGCAGGATGGCATCGTTTGCGTCAAGGACGGCGCCCTCGAGTGCGGCGACGATGTCGGTTCCAGGTGCGTCGGTTTCGAGCTCCGAAAGCGTGCTCACGGCGACTGAGCTGGCGACGTCGCCACCGGCGTGGCCTCCCATCCCGTCGGCGACGACGAGGAGGTGGGAGCCGGCGTAACCGGAGTCCTGGTTGTTCGAGCGTACGAGCCCGACGTCTGTTTTCGCTGCGTAGCGCAACGCGATGGTCATCGGGGGCCTCGCCTCAATTCAATCTGAGTGTTGCCGATCGTGATGGCGGCGCCTGGCTTGAAGGGAGCGGAGGCTCCTTCGAGGGGCTTGCCAGCGAGGGTCGTGCCGTTAGTTGAGCCCAGGTCCTCGACGTACCACTCGCCGTCGTGAGGGAATACGCGCGCGTGGCGGTTAGAGGCGTATTCGTCGGAAAGCACGAGGGTGCATTCCGGGGCGCGGCCGATGAGGATCGGCGAGGCCGCGAGGCGGATCGTGGTGCCGCGAAGGGGGCCTGCGGTGACGACCAGCTGGGTTTGAACGGCGTTCGGATCGGTGGTTTTTTGACCCTGCTGGAGAGCGGAAGGGTCGCTCACCGTGCGTCTCTCGGCGCCTGCTTTTCGCCCGCTTCCGCCGCGCGTGATGACCGTGGTTCCGAAGAGGTCATTGCGCAGGACGAGGAGCGCAACGATCACGAAAAGCCACAGCGCAACGACGAAACCGAAGCGCAGGACGATGAGGGTTAGCTCGCTCACGCGGACCTCACCACTCGGAGGGCGCGCCCGTAGGCAAAATGACGGTGAGACGCGTGCGCCCGATGCGGATCGTCGCGCCGTCGGGGAGCCCGGTGGGGGTCGTAATGCGCTCGCCGTTCACGAAGGTGCCGTTCGTGGAGCCGAGGTCCGTTGCGGTCATCGATGTGCCGTCAACGCGAAGTTCAAGGTGGTGGCGGCTCACGCCCGTGTCGTCGAGGATGATGTCGCTATCGCCGCCGCGGCCGATCACGGTGACGCGGCCCGTGAGGAGGTACTGCTGGCCGTCGATTTCGAGGATCGGCTGGAAGTTTTCGCCGCCCGTCGTCGCCGGTGCGAGCGAGGAGCGCTCGGTGCTCGATTCGGTTTCGAAGCGCCCGGCCTTGACGTCATCGTCGCGCTTGAGTGCGACGGTTACGTTCCCCACAAACAGGTATTTCTGCTGATCGGCGTGATCGACGAGGATCCGCTGGAGTTCATCAACGAGGGTGTCCTCCCACGAGGCGAACCGTTCGTAATCCACCGAGTTGAGGTACACGGAGTACGTGTTGGGTGCGAGCGTGCGGGCGCGGTCGAGGACCTGAATCTGATCGTCGCATTCGCGCTTAAGCCCTTGGGCGAGGTCGAGTGGCTTGATGCTGCCGCCGCGCGAGAACACGTTCGACACTCCGCGGTCGAGGCTGCGCTCGATTCGGTCGAGAAAACTCAACGTGGGTCTCCTTGGGTAAACGTCGTACGCCGCGAGTCTATCGCGTGTCATGCACGCACGATTCGTTCAGATGTAATGATGTGGTGGAGGATTGGTGTATGAGTGATGTGCACGCGAATCCCGCCCACGTTGATCCGGAGTCTCTTGAGCCGCTTCTTTCGTCCTTGAGTTTTGATTCGGCCGTTGGCCTCATCAGTTCCGACGGTCGCTTAATCACCGCGTACGGGGATCTTGACCGAGTGTTCCCGCTCGCGAGTGTCTCGAAGCTGATCGCGACGTACGCCGCGCTCGTCGCAATCGATCGCGGAGCCCTTGCCCTTGATGACGCTGCAGGTGAAGAGACTCCGCAGGGCTGCACTGTCGAACACCTGCTCGCCCACGCCGCCGGTTACGCGTTCGAGGGCGGGGAGTTCCTTGCCGCGCCGGGAAAGCGCCGCATGTACACGAATGCGGGGATCGAGCAGCTCGGGCGCGTCGTCGCGCGCGCGGTCGGAACGGATTTTGACCGGTGGGTGTGCGAGAGCGTGACGGAGCCGCTCGGGATGGAGACCGTCGAGGTAGCCGGCTCGCCCGCCAAAGATTACCGCGCAAGCATCGAGGATCTTCTTGTACTTGGCCGGGAGTTCTTGACTCCCACGCTCATTTCTTCCGAGCTCGCCGAATCAGCGCATCGCCCCCATTTCCCGGGCCTTTCCGGTGTGCTTCCCGGTTACGGCCGCCAAAGCCCGAATGACTGGGGTCTGGGTGTGGAGATCAAGGGGAAGAAGGAGCCGCACTGGACGGGCGCGCTCAACTCGGCCCGCACGTTCGGGCACTTCGGGCAGTCGGGGTCGTTCCTCTGGGTTGACCCGGAAGCGATCCCGGGTGGGCTCAGCGCGGCATTTTTGTCGTCGAAGCCGTTTGGCGAGGAGCACGCCGGCGTGTGGCCCGCTCTCAACGACACCCTCGTTCGCGCGGCGCGAGCTCGTTCCTGAACAGCAATAGTGTTCATTAGGTCACTATTGTGGAGTGACGACACGAGGCGAGAGGACGAGCAATGCAGCAGGCCATCAACGAGGCTAGGGACCGAGGGCTCCGCATTATTGTCGCGGGCGGTGACGGTTTTTGCGGCTGGCCTACGGCGCTGTACCTCTCGAAGCAGGGGCACGAGGTCACGATTATTGACTCCCTTGTGCGTCGCGACATCGATGACGAACTCGGCTCGAACTCAGTGACCCCGATTCTCCCTCTCGAGCAGCGAGTCGCCGCATGGGAGGAAGTCTCGGGCGCACGTATCGACGTTCGGATCGGCGATCTTAGCGACTACGAGTTTCTGAGCGCAGTCGTCACCGACGTGCAACCCGAGGCCTTCGTGCACTTCGCCGAACAACGAAGCGCCCCGTACTCGATGATCGACCGTGAGCACGCCATTTACACGCAGCGCACGAACGTCGAGGGGACGCTCAACGTGCTCTGGGCGATCCGCGACTACGCTCCCGAATGTCACCTCGTGAAGCTCGGGACGATGGGCGAATACGGCCAGCCCAACATTGACATCGAAGAAGGCTTCATCGAGATCGAGCATCGCGGCCGCAAGGACCGCCTGCCGTTTCCGAAGCAACCGGGCAGCTTCTACCACCTCTCCAAGGTGCACGACAGCGACAACATCATGTTCGCGTGCAAGATCTGGAATATCGCCGCGACCGACCTCAACCAGGGCATCGTCTACGGGCTCCACACGAATGAGACCCGCATGGACCCCCGCCTCGTAAATCGCTTCGACTATGACGCGGTGTACGGCACGGCGCTCAATCGCTTCCTCATTCAGGCAGCCGTCGGCCACCCCCTCACGGTGTACGGGGAAGGCTCCCAAACACGTGCGTACCTCAATATCGAGGACACCGTGCGGTGCATCGAACTCGCGTGCACGAACCCCGCGCAGCCTGGAGAGTTCCGCGTGTTCAACCAGTTCACCGAGTCCTTTAGCGTCGAGGAACTCGCCGTCAAAGTCGTCGCAGCAGCCTCGACGCTCGGGATCGATGCTCAGATCAATCACGTCGAGAACCCGCGCGTCGAGAAGTACAACCACTACTACAACGCGGTCAACACTCGCCTCATTGACCTCGGCCTTGAGCCGCACCTTCTTACGGAGGGTGTGCTCGCCGAGATTCTCGAGGTGGCCCGCACACATGCGGGGCGTGTGAGGAACGAGCTGATCCTCCCGAGCGTGACGTGGCGCTAGCAGACTCCGCCGCCCGCGGCCGGATGCGCGTGCTCCTCGTGACCGAGACGTTCGTGCCGAGCGTCGACGGGGTCGTCACGCGCCTGAGCCACCTCGTCGATCATCTCCTTAGCGAGGGGCACGAGGTGGAGATCATCGCGCCGGGGCTCGGCATCGACGAATACGAGGCAGCGTCGGACCCCAAGAACTCACGCCGGAGCCCTGGCGCCCCCATTCACGGCGCCTCAACCGTGCGCGTGCCCTTTTACCCGAGTCGGCCCTGGTCGCTCCCCACACCCTCGGTGCACCGCATGACCGAGCGAGTGGTGCGGGAGTTTCGCCCCGACGTCATTCACGCCGCTCAGCCGATCCTGCTGGGACGCGCGGCCGTTCGCGCCGCCCGCAGACACCGCATTCCTCTCGTCGCGAGCTACCACACGAATCTTCCCGCCTATCCTTCGCGCTACCGCGCATGGGCGTGGAGCGCACCACTCATCGCGCGCGCAACCCGCCGCATGCACCGCGATGCCCAGATCAATGCCGTCACGAGCGAGGCCATGCGCAGCGAGGCTCGTGCACTCGGGCTCGAGCACGTGCACGTCGTGCGCAGGGCAGTGGACACGCGCCTCTTCCACCCCGGTGATAGCCCGACGGCCGCTTTGCCTTGCGACAACCAAGATTCCAGGTTGCGGCTGCTTTTCGTCGGGCGGCTTGCGGCCGAAAAAGACCTCACCCGACTCGTGCCCCTCATGCACCGCCGCGATGATCTAGAGCTCACGCTCGTGGGCGATGGGCCACAGCGCGCCAACCTCGAACGCGACTTTCGCGGGACCCGCACGCGTTTCGCAGGAGTTCTCCGCGGCGAGAAGCTCGCGCAGACCTACCGCGAGCACGACCTGTTCATATTCCCCTCCGTGACCGAGACGCTTGGCCTCGTGCTACTGGAGGCGATGGCCTCGGGCCTGCCGCCGCTCGCCGCACGCTCAGGCCCGACGATGGAGCAAATTGTTGATGGCGACACGGGGTTCCTCTTTGGCGACGAAAATGAGCTTGAGCAGATTCTCGATGCCCTCGCACGCACGAGCGGGAAAGAGCTTCGCTTGCGCGTCGCAGCGGCGGCACGGGCCGAAGCCGAAAAGCATTCGTGGGCAGCCGCGAGCGAGGACTTTGTGAGCCTTTACCGACGTGCTATCCGGGGCGAGTAGAGGGGATTAGATCTTGGCCGCGTAGGTGATGACGTGCTGCGTATCGGTGCTTTGGGCAACCACGTAGCTCTCACCGGATTCATCGTGGAGGACGCGGATCAGCACCGAACCCTCATAGCGGTTAACGATCGCCGCCTCGGCGTCGTGTGGATTTGCCGCGGCGCGATCGGCGCTCGTCTCGACATCGGAAATGACCTCGCCGAAGGCCTTCATATATGCCGAGCCATCACCCGTCGGATCTTTGTGCAAGTCGAGCACCCCTTCCGGGAAGGTACCGCGGGCTGCGGAATCTTCCTCATACCTGCGCGCCCCGGCTGTCGCGTAGGTCTCCCACATTTCAGGGGTGTCCTGTGTGCGAGAGCCGGGCAGGCTCGCGGCCTCGGGCGTGAAGAGTGACTCGTCAAACTTTCCGTCTGGGTCAGCTTTTGAGGGCACGTATCCGTCACCCGGCGACGCTTCGGATTCGCTCACGCGCCCCTCTTCGGGGATAGTCGTAGCGCTTTGTGTTGCCGTGGCGCTTTCGGAACGCGAATCCGGTTCGGGTGCGGAGCCGCCCGAGCACGCTGCGCACGCGCTTACGAGCAGGGCGGCCGTTGCACACACGACCCGGCGAGTCACCTGTTGCACTAGAAGGGCCTCAGAACGTACGGGTCAGCGTTGCGACCGGGAAGGTTCCGGGTGTACGAGCGAATGTGAACGCCAGGACCCCAGGAATGCAGCATCTGACCATTGCCCAGATACATCGTCATGTGACGGATGGTGCCGCCGGAGTCTCGGTAGAAGATCCAGTCGCCGCGCTGAATCTGCGAGATTGGCACCTTGCGGAACTTCTTGGAGTTGTAGAAGTAGTGCGTCGAGAGCCAGTTTGCACCGGCATGTTGTTCGGGCGTTACCCCCGTCTCGAGACCGGCGGCATTCATTGCCTGGATAGCGATGCCTGAGCAGTCGTAGCCTAGTTTGTAGCCGCCGGCACCGCCCCAAGTGTAGGGCGAGCCTACCTGCGAACGCGCAAAATTCACCATGGTGTCGATGCGCTCTTGACGGCTTGCAGTGATTCCTACCTTGGGTTTCACAGTGAAGCCATCCGCGTACCAGCTCACGCCAGTGCCTAGCGAATCCCACGTGCGCTTATCCACGACACCGGTTACGGGCAGACCTCGCTTGCGCTGCCAAGACTTGACGGCTCGGATCGTTTTCGCGTTCATCGTTGCACTGTGGCCATTTGAGTAGATCCCGAGGCGTTTTTGGACAGCGGCTACGCGAACGCCGTTCCAGCCCTTGGTGAGGTTGTGCCCGCCGCGAGAGGTCGTGGGATTATTCGTGGGGCCGAAGTAGTAGGGATTCGCGGGCTCCCAGCCCACGACCCCTGTCCCATTCGAACGCGTCCAGTACAGAACTCCGTTCTCGAAGTTTTGGCGGAACTGCCCCTTGTAGGTGTACTCGTTCGAGATGGGAAGACCGAGGAAGCCCCGCTCAAAGCCGCGCTTGGCGTACTGGTTGAGCATGCCCGAATGGACGCCGTAGGCGCCCGTGCGCGGATGCCAGTACATCTGCCCGTTCTCGAAGTACTGGATAACGACTCCATTGTTGAGGGTGATTTCACCGGTGCGAGGCAACCCAAAGGCGCTCTTCGGCCCACCCAGGCTTACGTAGTTTGCGTGGATGGCATGCTTGGTGACCTCGGTGATGCCGTTGCGGGAGTTCCAATAGATCGTGCCGTTTTGGAAGTTCTGCGCGCGGCCGCCGCGTACCGAGTACTCCTCCGACGTGGGGAAGCCAAGTTCACCACGTTCGTAACCGTGCCGGGCCCAAATGCCGAAAATTGCACCCTTGCGGGAAATGGCATGCGCACCTGGGCGCCCCGAGTAGTACACGTGGCCGTTTTGGAAGCGCTGATAATAGCCGCCTCGAGTCTTGG
Source organism: Dermabacter sp. HMSC06F07 (assembly GCF_001807345.1). Classification (NCBI taxonomy): domain Bacteria; kingdom Bacillati; phylum Actinomycetota; class Actinomycetes; order Micrococcales; family Dermabacteraceae; genus Dermabacter; species Dermabacter sp. HMSC06F07. The sequence continues at coordinate 38,805 of NZ_KV788566.1, read as the reverse complement.
TTTCGTTCCCCGTGGGCAGGCCAAGCCAACTGTTCGCCCCACCCAGTGAGTCGTAGTGGCCACCGATGCCGCCCTTGGTTACCCACACATTCTTCGTGGCGAAGTCGAAGTACAGGGTTCCCCCTGTGAATTTTTGCGTAACGCCGCCGGGCACTCGGATCTCATCGGTCGACGGGTATCCGAGCCATCCGCGGGTATGGCCGCTGCGCTTCCAGAACGTTTCGAAGGCGCCGCCGCGGTTGACGGCGTGTGCTCCACCGTTGCCCGGGGACCAGTAGAGGTCGGCATTCTCGAAGTGCTGGACGTAGCCACCGCCGTTGAGTTTTTGCTCGTTGGACGTGGGGTTACCAATCCAAGAATCCGCGCCTCCGGTCTCGTCCCAATAGCCGCGCATCGCGCCGACGATGGCGAAGCGTGGCGTGCGTTCGGGGGTCGCGCTGAACGTTTGGATGCTCGGCGCGGGCTTCTCTGCGGGCGCATCGGTGGTGGATTCCTCCACGGAGGTGGTTGTGGAGTCGCGTGGTGCGGGTGCCGATTCGCGAGGCGCAGGGGCCGGGGTATCGTCCGTGGATGTAGGGGCCTCGAGCGGCGCGTCGGTGTTGTTTTCGCTGGGAGCCTCCGTGCCGGGAGTTTGATCGGCCGGGGTTTCCTCAACAGGGGTTTCAGAGGAGGCCGGTTCCGAGGGGGTCGGCGTGGGGGCCTCGGTCGTCGAGAGGGTCGGTTCGTCGGCTGGATCGGAGGGAGAAGCCTGCACGGCGAGCGGGGTGAAGGTGACGCCGGCGGCGAGGAGGGCTGCCGAGATGCGTCGGCCGGTAAGAGAGGAGAGGGGGTACACGGGACCTCGCTTAGGGGATAGGAAACGTCTTTATGCTAGGTCACCGCTGCGCGTTTCCGGTATGAAGGGGTCCTTCTGGAGCAAATCGTAGTGAAATCGTAATAAACGAAAGGCGAAGAGGGGTGCGCGCTACTTCTTCGTGCCGTACAGCAGCCAGGTTGGGCGCGTGGTTGCGATCCAGCGCATTCCCGCGACCGCGAGGATTGACACGATGCCGAGCAGGATCGCTGGGGTGTAGTTTCGCGTTGCGGGCTCGGTCTCCGGTTGCAGCGCGAGCGTGAGCGCCACGGCAACCCCGACGGTGGCTACGCCAAGGACGATGCCGACGATCATGAACGTGCGCGCGAATGTGCGCAGCCACGCCTCGCCGTCTGCTGGGTACCCCACTCCCGCGCGGTGTTTCTTTGCGGCGATGCCCGCGATGCATCCCGCAACGAGCGCGCCAATCACCCATGCGACGAAAAGTCCGAGCGAAAGCCACCACGTGATTTGCGAGGCGGCAAGCCCTGCGAGGACGCCCGCGAGGGCGCCAAGCAGACCGAGGCGGGCGAGGAAAGCCGCGCCTTCGGCGTCGGTGTCGAGGTTCGGCGGGAAAGCCGCGAACGCGTCGGCACCGTAGCCTTGGGCGTTCCAGTCCTGCGACTCGCTCATGAGGTCATCCCTTCGGTGAGGCCGCTGCCTTTGCTGCGGCGGGCAATGCGGCGATGATGCGTTCAAGGATATCGGGAGTGTGGGCCCTAGAGACGAAATACGCCTCAAACGCGCTCGGCGGCATGTAGATGCCCTGGGCGAGCATCGCGTGGAAGAACCGAGCGAAGACATCGGTGTCCTGGGACTTTGCGTCCTCATAGCAGCGCACGTCGCGATCGGTGAAGAACACGGAGAAGAGGGTGCCGAAGCGGTTGATCGAGTGCGGCACGCCTTCTGTGCTCAGCGCGTCGTCGAATGCAGAAATGAGGGTTGTTGCCGAATCGTTGAGCTGCGCGTAAAGCGCGTCATCGAGCTGGCTCAACGTCGCGATGCCCGCGGCGGTTGCGAGGGGGTTACCCGAGAGAGTGCCCGCTTGATAGACGGGGCCGAGGGGGGAGAGGCGTTCCATAATGTCAGCCCGGCCGCCGAAGGCGCCTACCGGCATGCCACCGCCGATGACCTTGCCGAAGGTCACGAGATCCGGCACGACGCCATCGATCCCGTGGGCGCCCGTCGCGCTCGCGCGAAAGCCGGTCAGGACCTCGTCGACAATGAGGAGCGCATCGGCCGCGTGCGCCTCATCGAGGAGGAATGCATTGAAGTCGCCCGGGTCGATGACGCCCATGTTGCACGGGGCTCCCTCGGTGATCACCGCGGCGATGTTCTCTCCGTGTTCGGCGAACGCTTCGCGCACCGCCTCGCGGTCGCCGTAGGGAAGCACGAGAGTTTCGGCAGCCGTCGGATCCGTGACCCCCGCAGAACCCGGCAGTGAGAACGTGGCAACGCCCGAACCTGCCTCCGCGAGCAGCGAATCGACGTGGCCGTGGTAGCAGCCCGCGAACTTCACAATGAGATCGCGCCCCGTGAAACCGCGCGCAAGTCGCAGTGCGCTCATGGTTGCCTCGGTTCCCGAGTTCACCATGCGAAGCTTTTCGACCGCGGGGACGCGGTCAATCACGAGTTCGGCAAGGCGAATCTCGCCCTCGTGTGGAGCGCCGAAGCTCAGCGAGTGCGCCGCGGCTCCAGTGACGGCGTTCACGACGGTCGCCTCGGCATGGCCGAGAATCATGGGCCCCCACGAGCCCACGAGGTCCACGTATTCGTTTCCCTCAGCGTCCGTGAGGAGCGCACCGTTGCCACTCACGAGGTACGGGGGAGTGCCGCCCACGCTCCCGAAGGCGCGCACGGGCGAATTCACCCCGCCGGGAATGACGTGCTGCGCGCGGGCGAAGAGTTCGGCGTTCGTGGGCATCAAGACCTCCTATTTTGAGCGGTGATCAGGCGAATTCGCGAAGGTGAGGGGGAAGATCGGCGAGGAGCTTCGCCGCGTACGGCGCGTAATAGGTGAGCACGTGGGCGGCCCCCGCTCGCTTGAACGCGAGGAGAGATTCGAGCACTGCGCGATCTCGGTCAAGCCAGCCGTTCTCGCACGCCGCCTCGATCATCGCGTACTCGCCAGAAACCTGGTAGGTGCCAACGGGAACGGGGCTCGCAGCCGCAACGTCAGCAAGCACGTCGAGATAGGGGAGCCCGGGCTTGACCATGATCATGTCGGCGCCTTCGCCCAGGTCGAGCTCGAGCTCGCGAAGCGCCTCGCGCCCGTTCGCAGGATCCTGCTGGTAAGTCTTGCGATCGCCCGTCAGTGACGAATCGACGGCTTCGCGGAACGGCCCGTAGAACGCGGAGGCGTACTTTGCGGTGTAGGCGTAAATCGCGACGTTCGTGAAGCCTTCCGAATCGAGCGCGTCGCGGATAGCGGCAATCTGGCCATCCATCATGCCCGAGGGGGCAACAACGTGGGCACCCGCGCGCGCCTGAGCGAGGGCCATCTCGCGATAGACCTCGAGCGTCGCGTCATTGTCCACGCCACCATCCTGGTCGAGGACTCCGCAGTGGCCGTGATCCGTGAATTCATCGAGGCACAGATCGGCCATCACCAGCAGCGAATCGCCGAGCTCGTCACGCAGGCGCGAGATAGCGACGTTCAGGATCCCGTTCGGGTCGGTTGCGCCGGATCCGACGGCATCCTTCTTCTCGGGGATGCCAAACAGCATGATGCCGCCAAGACCGAGCTCGGCGGCTTCGCGGGCGGCCGTGACGAGGGAATCGAGCGAGTGCTGCCTCACGCCGGGCATCGCCGCGATGGGGCGAGTCTCGCTCGCACCCTCGCGCACGAATGCCGGAAGAATGAAATCGGCGCTGCGCAGGGTCGTCTCGCGATTAAGGCGGCGCATCGCGTCGCTCGCGCGAAGGCGGCGGGGGCGATGGAAGGGGCGCTTCACGGTCATTACTCGGTGTCCTTTCCCAGTACTTCGGCAACGGCTTCAGCGAGCGCGCGATCGCTTGGATCTTTCGCGACCGCTGCAACCGGGAGATTCACGCTGATCGCCGCTTCCTCGCTCGGCTTGCCGATCACGACGAGTTTCGTACTCTCGTGGATCGCGAGCTGTGAGAGAGCGCGCACGATCATGGGGCTCGTCGCGACGACGGCGCTGAAGCCGCCTGCGGCGAGATTGTCGATGACGTCGCGCGGTTGCGGGATCGTCTTGGGGCGGTAGGCGGTCTCGCGCTGGACGTCGTATCCGGCCATGCGGAGCGCGAGCTCGAGCTGCGGCGCGGCAGCGGAACTCACGGGATAGAAGATGCGCTGAGCGAGTCCGTCCCCACCCTGCTGATTGACGGGGAAGACATCGATGAGAGAGGCGGCGCTTCCTTGTGCGATTGTCTCGACCTCGAGGCCCGCTTCGCGCGCGGCAGCTGCCGTCGCTTCGCCGACCGCGGCGGCCTTGAATTCTTGGACGGCGGGAAGCTCCGACCATTCGGGCAATGCTCGAAGCGCCTTGACAGTCGTGACCGACGTGAGAAGGAGCCAATCGAACTCGCCGTGGGCAAGGTCGCTCAGGGCATCGCGCAGGTCGGCGTCCGTTTCGAACGAGAACTCCGTGAACGGAGAATGCACGGCCTCAAAACCGCGAGCGTTGAGCTCCGCGACGAGGCCAGCGCCGCGCCCCTCGGGGCGCGTCACAAGAACGGGTGCTGTCATGCTAGCCACTCCTCAGCAAGTAGATCTCGGGCGCCAGCGGCGAGCATGTCCTCCGCAAGCGCCCTGCCCGCGGCCTCGGCCGAGGCCGCCGTCACCGGTGTATCCGTGCGGCTTTCGCGAACAAGATGCGTGTTTCGACCGTATACCCCGGCCTTGAGAACGAGTCGATTATCGTCCGTGACCTCGGCGAATGCGGCGACCGGCGCAGAGCACCCCGCCTCGAGCGCGCGCAAGAGAGTGCGCTCGGCGATGGTCGCGAACCGGGTCGGACGGTGATCGAGCGCGTCGAGCGCGCGAGCGAGGTCGCTTTCGCGGTCGAGATCCTCGCGAACCTCAACCGCGAGCGCCCCCTGCGCGGGCGCGGGCAGAAACTGCCACGGATCAAACGATTCGGCGATGCGGTCCTCAAACCCGAGCCTATGCAGGCCCGCCGCGGCGAGAACAACCGCATCGAGCTCTCCCCGCTCGGCATACGCCATACGTGTCTCGATGTTGCCGCGGATCGGAACCACCTCGAGATCGGGCCTCGCGAGCATGAGCTGCGCTGCGCGTCGCGGGCTCCCGGTGCCCACGCGGCCGCCCCGAGGGATCGCGTCGAGGCTCGCAACCCCAGCGCGAGTGAGGAGAGCATCGGCGGGGTTTTCTCGCACGGGAACCGCCGCGAGGCGGATCCCGTCGGCTGGCAGCGTGGGAAGGTCCTTGAGCGAATGGACGACGACGTCGACCTCGCCGGCAAGAAGAGCCTCGCGGACGGCGGAGACGAACACGCCGGTGCCGCCGATGCGCGTGAGCGGGCTCGTGCGGTCGCGATCCCCGTGAGTGGAGACGTTGACGAGCTGGAAACCGTCGGAATCTCCCTCGCCCCCTGCTACCAACTGACGCGCAACCCACGCGGACTGCGTGCGAGCGAGCGCGGAGGCGCGAGTGCCGAGCCGCATCATGCGAACGTGCCTTCCGGGGTGCGCACGAGGCAGCACTCGAGTCCGCAGTCACCGGTGCGCTTCTCGTTCTCGAGCGCTCCGGGAAGGTCGATCACGGCTCGGCGTTCAAAGCCGGGCGTGACAGCTTCCTGAACGAGGTCGGCGAGGGCGCCGATAAAGCGGTCGTCGCTGCCCGAGGTCGCCACTCGCACAAAGGCGAGGCCCTTGTTTTCGGCGGTTTCCTTCGCCTCGGTGTCGAGGTCCCACACGACTTCGACGTGATCGGTCACGAACCCGATCGGCACGACAACGACAGCGGAGCGAGCTTCGAGCTCGTCGATGACGTCGTTGATATCCGGCTCGAGCCACGGCACGTGCGGCGCACCCGAACGCGACTGATAAACGAGCTGATAGTTTTCGGGGGTTTGCTCGGCCCCGAGATCCTCACGCACGCGGGCCATGACGTACTCGATCGCTGCTTCGTGCTGAGCGACGTACCAGCCGCCCGAGCCCTTCTCCCACGAACTCTTCGGGCCCGACACATCCGCCATCGTCGTCGGAATCGAGTGCGTCGAGAAGAGGATCTCGATCGCTTCGGGCTCGTGTCCGTTTGCGCGGTGCGCCTCCAGGGCGCTCTTCACGCCGTCGACGACGGGCTCGAGGAATCCCGGATGGTTGTAGTACACGCGGGCCTTATCGATCGCGAGCGTCCCCATCAGCCCGGTCTCGTCGAGGGCTTTGCGGAAATCCTCGTGGTACTGGTGGCAACTCGAGTAGCTCGAGTACGCGCTCGTCACGAGACCCACGACTTTCGTGTGACCATCGTTGTGCATGTCGCGGACGGTATCGGCGACGTAGGGCTCCCAGTTGCGGTTGCCCCAGTACACGGGAAGGTCGATGCGGCGGCGCTTCAACTCTGCTTCGAGACGCGCGATGAGGGCGCGATTTTGCTCGTTGATCGGGCTCTTCCCGCCGAGCGCGCGGTAGTGGGTCGCGACCTCTTCGAGGCGCTCATCGGGGATGCCGCGCCCGCGCGTAACATTGCGCAGGAACGGGATCACGTCCTCGTGTTTTTCGGGCCCGCCGAACGAGGAGAAGAGCACTGCCGTGTAGGCGCCGCCGTTCTCGGTCACTGCCGCCTCGGTCACAGAAGCACCTCCACGACCTCGTCGAGCTCGGCGATGCGGTGGCCCGTGTGGAAGGGGAGCTCTTCGCGCACGTGCAGGCGTGCCTTCGTGTAGCGCAGGTGGCGCATCATGTCGACGAGCTCCGGGAGGGTGTCGGCCTCAAAGCTCAGGAGCCACTCGTAGTCGCCGAGCGCAAAGGCTGCGGTGGTGTTGCCCCACACGTTCGGGTATTCGCGGCCGTACATGCCGTGCTCTTTCATCATCTCGCGGCGCTCATCTTCCTCAAGGAGGTACCAGTCGTAGCTGCGCACGAACGGGTACACGGTGATCCAGTCCTTGCGCTCCTTATCGGCCTCCATGAATGCGGGCTTGTGGCTGCGCGAGAATTCGTGGCCGCGGTGCACGCCCATCGCCTGCCATTCCTTCTCGAGGTAGGTGCCGGCGATCGAGTTCTCGAACAGGCGCAGGGCTTCCTGGAGTGCCTCGGGGCGCTCGGAGGCGAGCCACACCATGAGGTCGGCCTCCGCCCGGAAACCGGAAACATCGTAGAAGCCGAGCACCTCGACGTCTGCACCGGCGAGTGAGGCGACGGTACGCTCGAGATCCTCGAGCACCTGTTCGGGGCTCACGATGCCCTCATCGTTCAGCCCGCCGATCTTGCGGTAGACGGAATAGGCGGTGAAACGGATTTCTTCTGTGACGTCCTCGCTCATGAGTGAGTCCTTTCTTAGTTTTGTGCGTTGGTTGTTAGCGCGAGGCGAGCTCGCGTGTGAAACGGGTGATGGCCTCAAGTCCGTTGCCGGCGCGCCACGCGCCGGTCAGCTCGAGGTGGGGGAGGGCGGCGCCCGCTCCCGTATCGCGCTCGAGAGCGTTTGCGAGTGTCTCGAGGGCGGCTGTGTGGCCCGGGCCGGATTGGCGCATCGTGCCGGTCCAGTCGGTGAGGGCCCAGTCAGCAACGGTGAGGTCCGACGCCTGCAGGCCAAAAATCGCGGCCGCATCGTGAATGGCGAGCTCGGGGAACCGTTCGGCCCCTGGCAGGGTGCCGTCGGGGCCCGGGCTGTAGGAGAGCCGCACGACGTTTCGCCCTGGTTTCGAGGCCTCCGAGGCCCGGTGGATGTGCTCCCACTTGGCGCTCGCGTGAGTCAGGGCCTTAGCGCGGATCGAGGTGGCGGCGGGAGCGACGAGGACGCCGTTGCCGCGCGGCTTCGCATTCAATTCTGGGTTATCGAGCACGAGCGTGGCGAGGCGAACCGGGGTTGCAGACGCGAGAGGGATGAGGCTCGCAATGGTGGGTGCGGGTGCACTCAACAGGTGTCGCGCGATTTCGGGTCCCGTGGCGATTACGAGGCTGCGTGCCTTGAACTCGCGCGTGAAAGCTGCCGCTCGGGTCCCGGCAGTCACGGTCCAGGTGCCGTCGGTGCTCGACGCACGCAGTCCAAGCGCGGGGGTCTGGGTGAAGATCTGGCCCCCGTGCTCTTCGATGTCGCGCGCGAGTGCTTTCGGCAGCTCCGCCATCGACGGCGCGAGCGAATGCACCGCAGAACCGGAGCTTGAGCGCACCCCTCGCTTCTCGAGGATCTCCTCGATCGCTTTGCGCGCGCTCCCGAGCGCCTGCACCCTTTCGGGAAGTTTCGGCATGACGGCGCGCAGCTCGAGTTTCTCCGGGTCCGCGGAGTGCACGCCACGAATGATGGGAGCGACGAGGCGCTCGAGGACTTTTCTGCCGTAGCGCGCGGTGACGAATTCTGCGACTGTCACGGACTCTTCCGAGGCGCGAGAGGCGGGAACGAAACGCTCACACCACGCGCGCAGCGCTCCCCAGAACCCGAGGGCCTCACGCACATCCGCGGCGAGTGGGCGGGCGGGCATCCCTAGAACGGCATTGCGCGGGGAGGCGTACGCGTGCGTGTCTCCAACGATGAAGCTCGACCCCGTCGCCGGGGACACGACCTGCTTTTCGAGCCCGAGGTCTTTCACGAGCGAAAGCATGTTCCCGCCGCCGACAGCGAAGGCCTCCGCCCCCGTGTTCGCCTCGATTCCCTCGAGTGTGTGCGACCACACGGCTCCACCAACGTGGTCGCTGGCCTCGAGAAGAACAACAGTGTCGCCGCGCATCGCGCGTTCACGCGCGTAGATAAGCCCAGAAACTCCACCACCGACGACAACGGTGTCAAGCGTGCGCATTGCAGGTACTCCTACTGCTCGTGGATGAAGGCCACGAGATCGGTGAGGACATGCGGGTCCGTTTGAGGGGGTACCCCGTGGCCGAGGTTGACGACGTGCCCGGCAGCGGCGCGGCCCTCGCGCACGATGCGCTCGGCCTCGGTGAAGCGGGCTTTTTCCGAGGAGAACAGGAGGGCCGGGTCGAGGTTTCCCTGCAGGCCCGTGCCCGCCGGGAGGGTTTCAACGGCGGTGGGAATGGGGGTGCGGTGGTCGAGTCCGACGGTTGTCGCACCTGCCTCGAGGATGGCGGTGAGCATGTGCCCCGTGCCAACGCCAAAGTGGGTCCGGGGAACATCGAGGTCCTGGACGTAGGTGAAGGTACGCGTGGAAAAAGGCAGGACGTGGGTGCGGTAGGTGGCTTCGGAGAGAGACCCCGCCCACGAGTCGAAAAGCTGGACAGCGCTCGCACCAGCTTCGATCTGGGCGCGTAGAAACTCGCCCGAGATATCAGCGACCCACTGGGCGAGGCGGCCCCACAATTCGGGCTCGGCGCTCATCAGTGCGCGGGTGCGCAGGTGGTCGCGGCTCGGGCGCCCCTCAACCATGTAGCTCGCGACCGTAAATGGGGCACCGCAGAAACCGATCAGAGGGGTGGAACCGAGTTCCGCGACGGTAAGGCGCACGGCCTCACGAATCGGCTCGAGAGCGGTGCGGTAGACGTCGTCGACCGAGGGGAGCTTGTCAATATCCGCTTTTGAACGCACGGGGTGGGCGAGCACGGGCCCAACACCGGGTTCGATGCTCACGTCGATGCCCGCAAGCTTGAGCGGAACCATGATGTCGGAAAAGAAAATCCCGGCATCGACACCGTGCCTGCGCACCGGTTGAAGTGTGATTTCCGCGGCAAGCTCGGGCATGAGGCAGCTCTCGAGCATGCCGATGCCTTCGCGAACCTTGCGGTATTCGGGTAGGGAGCGCCCCGCCTGGCGCATGAACCACACACTTGGCGGCGCATCAGCAACGGCTGCCCCTCGCCCGGCTAGGCGTTGCACAAGAGCGCTCTCGCGCGGCGAAATCGAAGCTGTCATGGCATCACGTGAACGGTGAGAGAGAAGCAAAGTAGCGTGGTCATCGCCTCTATTGTGCCCGATGTCGATGAGAAAGACGTCCCAGCTGACTTAGGCTAGGTGCATGCTGATTGCCCTGAGAGCGACCCACGACAATCTCGGGCTCGATGGACTCGAGCGCGTCACCCGCGGATCGGTGCAGCTCGATGAACAGCTTGCCGCCCTTAACGAGGGCCACCCCGAACAGCCCCTCACCGGCTGGGTGTGCCTCGCGACGTGCAACAGGCTTGAAATCTACGCGGATGTTGACCTCTTCCACGACGCCATCGATCTCGTCACCCGCGCCGTTCACCACACGAGCGGCCTGCCGCGCGAGGAGGTCGCTCGCATGCTCGTTGTCGATGCCGGCATCATCTCGGCTCGGCACATGTACGAGGTTGCCGCAGGCATGAACTCCCAGGTGCTCGGTGAGGCCGAGATCACCGGCCAAGTACGGGCGAGCTTCACGAACGCCCTCGCTGCCGGGCACACCACCACGCTCCTCAACGACCTGTTTCAGGGGGCGCTGCGCACCGCAAAGCAAGTCACCTCGAAAACCAAGGTTGGAGCCGCCGGGCGAAGCTCCGTCGCGGTCGCCCTCGACTCCGCGCACCTCTTTCGGACCGAGCTCGAGGGGCGCGACGCTCTCCTGATCGGCACCGGTGCCATGGCCCGCGTGGCAAGCGCCGAGCTCCACCTCAGGGGAGTCGGCAGCCTTCACGTGTTTTCCCCCAGCGGCCGCGCCGAACAGTTTGCCGATTCGCACGGTGCCCTGCCGGTAGCGCCCGAGAATCTCGAAGCGACACTCGCAAAGGCCACCGTCGTCATTGCCGCCTCCGGCGGCGGCACGCATTCGATCGACGCTCCCATGCTCGCCCGCGCCCTTGAACAGCGGGCGACGAGCGAAGACCTCGTAATGCTGGACCTCGCGCTTCACAGCGACATCGAGCCCGCAGCGGCAACACTCCCGGGCGTGCGCGTCATCCCGCTCGAATCGATCAGAGCCGGCGAAAGCGGCCACGGCGAGATCACGCGCGCACGCGAACTGATCGACACCGGCGTCGTACGATTCGAAGAACGCCAGCAGATCCGCGCCGTCGACCCCGCCGTGAGCGCCCTGCGCCGAAGCGTCAAGGAGATGATCGTTCTCGAAGTGGACGAGGTGCGCCGAACCTCCGGCGAAGCCGCAGCCGAACAGGTGCAACGCTCGCTGGGGCGCGTCTACAACAAGTTCCTTCATTCCCCGATGGTGCGCGCGCAAGAGCTCGCCAAGACCGGCCAGGCTCATCAGTTCCTCGAAGCCGTCCACACAATTTTCGGGGTGGACGTCTCGGGAACACTAAGCGTCGATGGGACCGGGGCGCCGTCGGAACCGACCGCGCCCACAACAGACGGCCTCGAACGTCCGCCGATGACCGTTGCCACGATGGAGAACATGCGCCGCGAACTGGACGCGACGCAAGCCGCCGAGGCGCGGCAGGCCGCTCAGTCCACGACGCAGGGAGACCAGTATGTTTGACGACCGCGTTGAGATGAGCGAGGGTGCGAGCGAGCGCCTGCGCGCACTCCTGAGCGAGACGGCCGCCGCTTCAAGCGCGAGCGCCTTCGCGTCGCTTCCCGCGCTCCTCGTCCATGGGGACGACACCCCCGAGGTGATCCATGCGCGCATCGACCTGGCGCTCCTGTGTGCCGCCGAGGGGCTGCTCGATAGCGCCCTCTACCAGATCGACGAGCTCACCAAGGACGCCCGCCGCGTGCGGGACCTCTCCGGTGATGAGTCGATAGTCGAGCGCGCGGATGCGGCGCGCGACGCGATCGAAAACGCGGCGTAGCTACCAGGCGAACCCTTCGTTCGACAGCTGGTCATCCACGATGCCGGCCATTGTCGCTGCGTAGGTGGCGGTCACGTGGCGCTCGTCAAGGAACACGTATGTGTTCCCGATGATCGGTTTGCACTGTGCGTCGGGGCAGATGCTCTGGTTCAGGTCGAGAGCGAAAAACCCACCGTTTGCGATAGCTTCTCCGTCAGGCCGGTCCGAGATTATCGAGGGATCGATCTCCTCAACGCAGTTTTCGCTCGGGGCTTCCGCGTGCTCGATTGCGCACGACGAGAGATTGGTCTTGAGTCGCGGAATGTCTCGCGTGGCGATAACCGCGATCCCCGCGTCCCGCAATTTCGCCGCGATGTCGAGAGCGCCCTGATTGACGACTTCATCGCCGTTTTCATCAACGTAAGTCGTTTGAAGGGCAACCGCCGAAGGGTGAAGTGAGAGCAGGTAAGCCGTTGCCTGCGTCGTGAACGGCTCACACCGGTCGTGGTTATTCATTCCAACTGCGCAGCCAGGCGCGGTAAGTTCCATGACGTCCCAGCCGTGTTTGTGTGCAGTGGGGAGAATTGCGGCGGAAGTTTGCTCCATGCGCGAATTTCCCATGACTACGAGCATGTTGTTGCCCGTGATTCGACCTTGACGCGAAGTGTTGCACGAGGCGCCCTTCCATTCTTTGGTATCGGGTGCCCCCTCTTTTTGACAGGGCGGTCCCGCATCAAACCAGTCATTGGGAAGGTCCGCTTCGGTTGGCAAAATCGTGACATTAGGGTCGTTTGTAGGGTCGTAGAGATTTTCGTCGTTGAGTACCTCTGCACCGGGGTTGTTGATCTCGGCGGCAAGTTCAAGCTTCTTTGCCTTTGCGTCGAGAACACTTTGCGCGATGACTACGGGGGTCAGACCAATAGCTACAGTCACCAGCGCGACCGCGACCGACCTGTGGGTCTTGGCGCCAGCCCACTTCCACCGTCGGAATGGGGTGTCCACGAATTTCGTGATGAGCCACGCGAGCGCGAGGCTCGCGATCACGAGGACTACACCTAGCCAGAACGGCGCCTTGGGAATCTCGAGAACTTGTAGCGTCAGCACGAGCAGCGGCCAGTGGGCGAGGTAGAGCCCGTACGAAATGCCCCCAAGCTTCTGGAGGGGCTTTGAGCTGAGGATGGGGTTGTAGCCCATCACCATGATGAATGCTGCTGCCGAGAGTGGCCAGATCGCAAGCCACCCGGGAAATTTCCCGGCGACGTCCACGAGCATTCCCATCGAGACGAGCGCGAGAACGCCCAGCATTGACAAGGCGAACCGCCACGGCCGCCCTTTCGGGCTGTTGGGGTGGAGCGTGTCGGTGCGTTCGGCGATCAGGGGGAGAGCGATTGCCACGAGCCCGCCGAGGCCGAATTCCCAGAAGCGGGCGAACGTGTCAAAGTAGGCGGTTTGCTGGTCCGCGGAAGTTTCAATCACCGACCAAATGAAACTTGCGAGAGTAATGGCGCCGATCGCGATGCCACTTGTGCCCCACACGCGGATGTTGTGCTGGTGCTGGCTCTTTGGCGGGAAACGCCTCTCCCATGCCTTGAGGACAAGTGCCAAAAGAGCGAACAGCAGCGGCCAGGCAAGGAACACCTGCCCCTGGATGGAGAGCGACCAGAAGTGTTGGAACGGGCTAGCGGCAGTGCGGTCGGCAGCGTAATAATCGGTTGCCTGATTGATCAGCCACCAGTTCTCACCCTGAATGAGAGTGAAGAACGCATCCTTGAGCATCGGTACGTACGAACTTGGCGGCAAGAAGATGTAGGTTGCTGCCAAGATTGCGAAGGTCACGACGACCGTTGGTGGAAGTAGCCGCTTAAACGTCCTGCCCCAATACCCAACGGCAGCGATGGGCTTTCCGGTCTCCATACGGCGCACGAATGTTCCGGTGAGGAAGTAAGCGGAGATGAAGAGGAAAACGTCAACTCCGCCGGAAACGCGCCCCACGAAAACGTGGTAGATCACAACGAGGAAGACCGCGAGCCCTCTGAGCCCGTGGACGTCAGTTCGAAAGACTCGCTGTTCCTTCGGGAGGTCAGCTCGATGCGTGGGAGATGACGTTGCGGTATTAGACATGAACACGTTTCGGTAGGGAGTGGGGCTGCCCGCTTGAGATCACGGGGTGAAGAGGACCTCGGGGGAGAGGACCGCCTTTGCGGCCAGGTACAGATCATACGGGTCTGAGACCGCTGTGAGTTCGCGGCACGAGTGCATTGAGAGGATCGGAACACCGACATCGACCGTCGTCATGCCGAGACGTGTCGCGGTGATGGGGCCGATCGTCGAGCCGCACGGCATGGAATTGTTGGATACAAATTCCTGGTATTGGATGCCGGCATGGGCGCATGCACGAGCCCAAAATGCGGCGCCGTGAGCGTCGGTAGCATAGCGCTGGTCGGCGTTGATTTTCAGGATGGGGCCCCGTCCAGCAACGGGCTGGTTGGCCGGGTCGTGACGTTCGGGGTAATTCGGGTGGATCGAATGTCCGACATCTGACGAGACCACGATCGAGCGGTTGAATGCGCGCCTGCGTTCTTCATCATTTGCGCCGAGTGCGGCGTAAAGCCGGGCGAGAACGTCCTCGAGGAACGGGCCGGCAGCTCCGGATCGACTCGCTGAGCCGACCTCCTCGTGATCGTTGGCAACGAAAAGCGCAATCGGCGCGTCGTCGCGGCTTTTATGCTCAGCCATTGCGCGCATGCCGGCGAAGGTCGAAAGGAGATTGTCGAGCCGTGCGCTCGCGAGGAACTCCTTGCGTGCGCCGATGAGTTGCGGCTCCTGGGCATCGACAGTCACGATGTCGTATCCAGCGATGTCCTGTGGGTTTACGCCTGCAGTGGCGGCGAGATCGGCCAGCACGTCGTGCTCAGCGCCCTCCGCAAGCCCCGTGATGGGTTGAAGGTGTTTTTGAGGGTCGAGCTTGAGCCCTTCGCGATTCACCGCCCGATCTAGATGGACGGCAAGTTGCGGAACTCGAAGGTATGGTCCCGTGTGGACGAGGGCTTCTTCACCGTTCGTGAGAACGACGCGGCCGGCCAGTTTGAGGTCGCGATCAAGGAATGAATTGAACAGCGCCCCGCCGTATACCTCGACACCAACTTGAGTGAAACCGTGCGCGGCGATCGAGCTTTTGGGTTTGAGTTTGAGCGCCGGGGAATCGGTGTGGGCGCCAAAAATCCGCAGAGGCGTCGTTTCGGTTGCGCCCGAGGGAATATCGAAAGCGATCACCGAACCGTCGCGACGCACGAGGTATCGGCTACCACGAGCGATGCCGGCCCAATCCTCGCCTTCACTAAGTTCGGTGAACCCCGCGTCAACCAGGGATTCGCTTACGGTTGCCACAGCGTGAAACGAGCTCGGAGACTGGGTCACGAACTGTCCGAGCTCGGTGGCAAAAACAGTTGCGGCTTCAATGTTGTGGGCGGTCAAGGTTGAACTCCTTGGAGGTGGTAGGCGTGCCGGCACGGCCGAGGGTGCACAAGGCACATCGCGTCACGCATGCGGCTCTCCGGTAGACTCGCCGTCGTGCAAAAGAGTCAGCAGAATCCAGCCCCGCGCACCTCTATTATCATGCCAGTTTACGGCACCGAGGCTACGGTGGTGCGTGCGATTGAGTCTGTGCAAGCCCAGACGGATAGCGACTGGGAACTGATCATTGTGAACGACTGCAGTCCGGATAACGCCCGAAGCGTCATCCTTGACTACCTTGGTACGTGCGGTGATGAACGAATCAGGTTTATCGAGAACGAGAAGAACTTGACTCTTCCTGGCGCGCGCAATGTTGGAATTCGTGAGTCTCGTGGAGAATGGCTAGCGTTCCTAGACTCCGATGATGCGTACCGCCCGACCTTCCTTGAGCGCATGCATGAGGCTGCTTCGTCTGACGTTGATATCGTCACTTGCGCGCACACCGTTGTCGGCCTTGATGGGCAGCCAAAGCGAGATCGACTTAAAGGCGACCCGGGAATTTACGCTGGAAAGCAAGCGCAGGATCTGTTGCTCATCGATCGGTTCTCGCAGTATGCGTGGGACAAAATTTTCCGTAGATCTGCGGTTGTTGAGGCAGAGTTTCCGATCATTAACCGTCTCGAGGATGCCGGCTACACTGCGAAGGTTCTCGGATTGGCGCGAAACGTCCGTGTAATCGATGACGCGCTTCATCTCTACACTGTGAACGAGAATTCGATTACCTGGAGTTCGGTGCCGCCAATGGGTGAGTCAGCCAAGTTTCTTGACTATCTGCGGGATGTCCTCAAGAACCAGCGGGGCTCTGGCGACGTTGAGCCTGGTTATTCGACGTGCTGGGTCAATACCTACCTCAATGCAGGACACGCAGCGCTGCGCCTCCTTGAAGGTAGCGAGCAGCAGAGGTACATGAAGGAGCTCAGACAGAGGTTGAACTTCGCAGCGATCGCGAGAACCACAAGAAAACGCCCAACGTTTGCGGTAGCTGCGATGCTCATGAAGGTGAGTCCTCGACTGTATGGTTCGTTATATTCCACTTATGCGCGAAAACAGTATGGTGTTTCTCAAGAATCATGACTCGCAAGAAGGAATGAACTTTCTTTGGTTAAATTCAGACCGTAAAACATTTCTGTAGGTACTAGGGTCTTTTGGGTCCTGGATTTCCAGGTCGAGAAATTGTTCTTCTTGATAACAAGGTGTGGTGACGACGGTGAATAGTCCGCGAACCTCGATAATTATGCCCGTTTACAAAACGGGGCCGAGCGTTCTTCCCGCAATTGCCTCTGTTCAATCCCAGACGGACGAGGATTGGGAGCTAGTAGTAGTGGTTGACGCTTCTCCAGATGATGCACTTGAGAAGATCATGCAACATCTCCATGACATGCCGGATGCTCGTGTGAAGGTCATCGTGTTCGAGGAAAACCGTGGCGTGTCGGCAGCGCGAAATGCGGGGCTGAGTAATGCTGCTGGAGAGTGGGTTGCGTTTCTTGATTCAGATGACACTTATGAGCCTACCTTCCTCGCAGATCTCCACGAACTAGCTCGAGTAGCGAACGCGGATATTGTGTCGTGCGGGCATAAAGTTATTGGTGCTGACGGGGGGCAAAAGCTTCGGGAGCCTGTGGAACTGGGGGGGTGTACGGGTTTGCATGCGGCCACAAAAATGCTTAGTGGTTCGTTCACGCCATTCCTGTGGGACAAGCTGTTTAGCTCTCGCATTATTGAGGGGCTTCGGTTTTCGGAAGAGATTCATCGCGCTGAGGACGCGCTCTTTGTGCTTCAAGCGCTTATGAACGCGCGGCGAGTTAGCGTCATCGAAAACCCGCTTTATCGCTACTCGATTGATGCGGGAGGGCTCACGTGGGGGAGAGTAACCCCGGTTGCCGAAAGTGACCGTCTGATCGCGCTCATGGCGGATGCTACACGCACACGTGTAGATGCTCCGCAGCTACACGATGCGCTGACTGTCTCGAAGGTCCTGACTTACCTCAACAATGCTCAACAGGTACTCGTAGCTGCGCCGGACTCTTCCGGTACCGCACTCAAGGAAATCCGCCAGCGAATCTCCTTTCGCGAAGCGCTGACCTGCCTCAAAGTGCGCCCAGTGTTCGGTGCCGCAGCGCTACTACTCAAAGTTTCGCCGTCTCTCTACAGAATTCTCTACGGGGCCTATATTAAACGCCGCTATGGCGTAAACATGCGTTCGGTCTAACTCGCTGCTAGATCCAAGCTATGGGCGTTGCCGGACGCCCTCTTCATCGCTGCCAGATGCGTCAAAAACCCTGCCGCAGGCCCGCAATACAAGGCGACAAGAACCTTCGGGATAATGCCGACCGGCACCGCAAAAAGTAGGACCGTCGTCACGAGAGCAGCAATGACCCAGCCAGTGAGATAGATCCGGTGAAGATCGAGGGCGAGCACAGCGGTCCCAGACAGTACCAAGAGGGCCATGATCGCAGAACCGAACGCAAGCGCCGCGAGCACAGGACCGTTGGCGACCGAAAGATAAGCGGCTTCTGCCTCTGCTTTCGGTGGATAGATCAGAAGGAAAAGCCAAGGACCCAAAAAGAACGCGGCAAGCGCCCCGGCAGCACCAACACCAAGCAGCGCGCCAGCCGGACGAGCGAACGCCGCAAGCGGGCGGTGGCGCTGGCGCAAAAACGCCGCGATAGCGACACCCTGAAATGCCTGGAGCGGAATCATGATCGGAGACCGGCAAATCGACACGGCTAGGATCAGTGCCCCCATGACGAGGAACGTATGCGAACCCGTAGGTGCATCTTCGCTCGCGTTGAGAATGACCGGGAACCCAGTCATCAAGACAGCCGAAGCCGTGGACGACCCCATAGCGATGAAGACATTTCGCATGAGCCTGCCATAAGGGACATCAGCGCGCGCACGAATGATCTTTCGCGTGCCCGGATGCACCGCTGCCAGCGCGACCCACAACAGAATTGGCGAGATCGCCGCCGCCTCCATCCCAAGCAGCGAAGCAGCGAGGAGAGAGACAGCCGCGAGCGCGGCGAGGCGCCAAAGCGCTTCCCCACCACCAAAAATAGAAAAAAGGAGCCACTTCTGAGAACCCGCAGCCGCCCCACTAAACGCAGCATGAAACGCATACAGTGCGACTCCTAGCGCCAAGAGCGCGACCGATGCGGTGGTGTTTGTTGGCAGTGTGGATTTTCCCCACAACGGGGAAGTAGCTATCGTCGCGATCGCGCATAGACCGCCGACCGTTGCCGCTGCCAAAACGACAGGAGCTCCATCGGTTGATTGTGAAAGGCGCGCGGCTCCTACTGCACGAGTGACTTCCTGCTGAATTCCGGCAACGACACCAAAAATCCCAAACTGCACCGACCAAAACAGGAGGAACTCGGTGACTTCGGCCGGTTCGAGATACCGGTTCGCGAGCCATGTGGCCAGGAGAGCGGAGACTGCTGCGCACGCTGACGCGACCAGAATTGCGGCAGAATCACGCTTCGTGACAGTGGGAGTGTCGCTCTTACTTGACGGCATGCGTGGCGAGGTTCTTGACGCCCTGCCACTTTTTAGCCAAAGCGGCCTTCGGCAAGAGCCTAAGAGCGTGAAGTCGCGACGAAAGGTGTACTCGCGCTGCTCGTGCGGCCTTAGGCCAGCCCTTCGCGGTCATCTCATCAGCCATCTGGTTAAAGAACGCCCGCTCCTCGTCGAAGCGGGTACCTTCGAGGGCGCGCCACGACGAATCCGAACCGCCATGACGGCGATACATGAAAGCAACCGTCGGATCGTAGAACAGGCCACCGTTATGCATAGCGACATCAAGCACGAGAGCTGCATCCTGAACAACGTTCAGGCCCTTACGGAAGCCGATCTTGGTGATCGTACTTGCCTTCCACCCAAGCGAGGGGAAGTAGAGCCAGTTGCCACGCAGAATTGACGTGGCGAGCTCCTCGCCGCGCAGCACCACAGCCGTCGACGGGCGGTAATGGTCTTTTACTCGCTCCACGAGAGTGTTCGAGAGAGCATTGTGCTCATCGATCACCACACAGCCGGGCTGGAAAATTTCGGCGTCGGGGTTCGCAGACGCAGCTTCAACGAGCCAGTCAATATAGTTCGGGAGCATCACGTCGTCGGCACCCATGACCGTCACCAGGTCATTTTCCACGAAGCTCAAGGCCTTTGTGTAGTTCCCGTTCGCACCGAGGTTCTTCTCGTTGCGCATGTAGGTAATGCGGGAATCGTCGAGGGACTCGAACCAGCCGGGGATCGAGTCATCAGGGTAGCCATCGTCAACGACAACCAGTCGCCAGTCGGGGTTGGTCTGCCCAATGATCGAGCGGACTGCCTGCTTCATCAGCGCGACATCACCGTAGAAAGGGAACAGAATGTCAACTGTCATGTTCGACTCCAAAATGTTGTGAAGACAAAAATTCGTAGGGTGTATCAGGCATTGCAGCCGGTCACTTTATAGAGGGATGCGTTGCCGTTCTGAAGAACGAGCTCGAGTTTTTTGGCCTTCTCCAGATGCTGCAGGCCAGGATAGGCGGCGTAGGTGAAGTCAATCTCGGGACCGGAGAAGTACATGACATGAGTGTAACCGCCCGCTTTGAGGGCCTCGCACACGATTGGATCGGTATCGATTTCGTTCAGGTGTTTGACGAGGTACACGTCAGCGCGGGACTCATACGCCAATAAGTGACGCGTGGAAATGTTGACGCCGGAGAACGCGTACGAAAGGGCTTCACCGCGCCATGGATTCGCAAAGATTTTATCGTTCGGCCCCACGACTCCCGGGAGTTGAGTCATAAAAACCAGCTCTTGTCGGTTGACCGAGTTGGTTCTTGCTCCGAGGGTGTAGGTTTTTTCGACTCGATCAATGAACGAGTCCATCATCGGGTTCGCCTGCGAGGTGGTGACGAGAACGGCAGCAACGACCGCCGCGAGGCCGGTGCGTCGTAAGGGAGTGCGAGCGATGACCCGCGAAGTTCTCGCGATCCACTTGCATGCGTATCCCACGCCAATAGCGGCAGCGGGAATGAGGAAGAGCCCCATCTGCGCATACAGGCGAGGAACATCCGAATACCACACTCCAACGAGGGCGCGGCGGCCGGGACCCATAGGCCACGAAGCGGCGACAACCCAGAGGAAGGCCGAAACTGCCCAAAGCATAAGGGGGAGGTAGAACCGAGTCCGGAGCGCGCCAACAATCGCGAGCACTGTCAAGATTAAGGCGATGTGTTGGGGGATTCCGTTGACAGTGTTATGGATAAGGGTTGAACCTACCGCACCGACGGTATCAGTGATGGGGCCCCAGGTTTCGGCGGCCTCACCGGGCGGGCGAATTTTGATCCATGCAATCACGGTGATCGCCCCCAATAGTAGGGCGGTCCCGGAAAGCAATAGGGTTGGCCGCAAGGGACGACGGTTCACGGCAAAACGCACGCCTAAGTAGACGGCTATGAGTGTTGACCCCACGAGCATCATGAGTGCTGCTGTCGGGTGGGCGAACGCAGCCCCGGCAGAACCCAGCGCACCGATGCCAAAGACCTGGATTTTTGACATATTGAGACGCTTCGCCTGCCCTACAAGAGCCAGAAAGGGAACGTAGAGAGAGGGGAGCAGGCAGTAGCCCAGAAGATTCGGGTAGAGAACACCATGCTCCACGAACGTCAGAGGAAATGCCGGAAGAGCGGCGAGCACGACTCCGGTTGGCAAGAGCGTGTAACGCAGCAAGTTTCCAGGGGTGAGAACGTATACGAGGGCCATCATCGAAACTGGCCAAATGACGCACACGGTGGCGATGATCGTGGCATTGGTCAGGAGCGAGACGTGGTGGACGCCGGTGGTGAGGCCGATGAGTGAGGCAATGCCATGCCAGGCCGCAGGATAAAAGTGCGATGCCCAGCTTGCAGATGTCATCGCCTGCGCGTCGAGGCTCGAAGCATTGTGATGCTCCAGAATCCACCGCACTTCATTGAGGTGGAAGACCGCATCGAACGCCTGCGAAAAAGCGTAGGGAGTGCCGAGGATGTTCCTCACGTGGCGGAGCATGAGCGCGAACGATCCCACGATTGTGATGAGCGCGAGGATAGGTGGAGACAGCAGGCGGGTGCGCCAAGAGGCTCGAACCTTACGTCGGCTCGTCACGGGAATTCCCCGTTTCTTCTGCAGGAGAAGACGGAGGCCAAAGCCGCTTAGAGCGCACACGACGGTAAGGAGACCAACGGGGAGGGGGCCCCAGCCTATGCCGGCGAACGGCGCAAGAATTGCGGCGGCAACAATGAGTCCTACGGATGAAAGCGGGCTCAGCAAAAAGGCGGTGATACGGCGGCATCCGAGCGCGATGTTCACGAGAAAACCTGGCATGGTCACCCACAGGCACGCGACGATCGCGGGGAGCAGGAGTGGTTGCCAGGTCATGAGCCGCCTCGGATAGTGAATGTTAACGAACTGCGGGGCAAAGCCCACGCACGAGCGTACATGCTACAGGCAGCATTAATCCGTCAGCTCGAGGGTGACGTGTGTTGCTTGGGCAGAATCTATGGCCTGCTACCGTCGGCCCCTAATCCTCCCGTGTTTGATCCGAGCCGGATTCCGAGTTGCTCGAATCTGGCCGATACCTCCTTCGCGATCCCGCTTGTGAAGACGCGAGTGAGGTGGTTGTCGTCCATGTACACGTAGGCGTTGCCTTGAATGGGGGCGCAGTGCCCGTCCGGGCAGATCAGGTCGCTGATATCCATGCGGAAAACCCTGGCCCCGCCCGCGCCGCTCATGTTGTCGAGCACCTCGCTCGGGTCGGTCGATGCGAGCTTGGTGCTGAGGTCGGCGCCGCATGCTTGATCGGCGAGCTCCGGGGTGCCGCCTGCGTCAATAACGGCTTCGGCGCACGTGTAGAGGCTCGTGGGCCAGCGCGGCGCATCGCGGACGGCGAGAACGTTGACGCCTTTGTCGAGGACAGCCTGGATGCCTTCGCGAGTGCCCGGTGGGACGGTTTCCTCCGTCCCGGTCGGGGTCGCCGCGGTCGATGTCATGAGTACGAGATCGGGGTGGTGTGTATCGATGGCTTTCATGACCTGGTCGAAGTACCCCTTGCAGTATTCGCCGTCACCCAGCATGGAGTCTTCGCGGAATGGGCACGCGTTCTTGGTGAAGTTGATGATCTGCCAGTTCTTGGCCTTCGCTTCGTCGAGGATTGTGGGGATGAACTGGCGTGAGTGAGACGAGCCGACGACGAGTACGGTTGCGCTGGCTTTGGAGCCGAGCGGCCGGAGGGTTTCACACGGAATGTCCTTCGTGGCGACGAGCACTCCCGAGGGGTCATCGCACAGGTGTGGAAGGTTCGGCCACTGGCCGTCCAGCTCGAAGCCCTTCGGGCTAAGGGTATTCGGGTTGAAGGTCGCCGTGAGGGCGTTCGAGTTCTCGGTTGCACCGGCGGTGATGGGGGCCGACGTTTGCTGGCTCGCGAGGTAGCCACGGAGCCCGAGAGCGCCGCCAAGAACGAGCGCGAGGCACGTACCGATCACCGTGAGGGAGCGCCACCAGGGGGCGGTCTTCCACGCGGGCTTGCGGAAGCGTGAATCGACGATCGTCGAGAGGACCCACGCGAGGGCCATGCTCCCGAGGATGACGATGAGGCCGTCGAGGGCGCCTGCGCGCTTTTGCCCGGAGTGGGCGAGCCACAGGATGAGGATCGGCCAATGGACGAGGTAGAGGCTGTAGGAACTCGACGCGAGTGCCCGCGGCAGCTTCATCGTGAGAACGCGGTCGAATCCCCACGAGGTTCCGGAATAGCCGGCGATGATGATGAGGCCCGCGCCTGTGAGCGGCCACAGGGCGATCCAGCCGGGGAAGAGCCCCTGGACGTTGAGCACGATCCCAAGCGACACGAGCAGGGCGAAGCCGGCCCAACCGGCGAGTGCGCGCAGCGTGCGGTGGCGGGGTGCCTCGGGCGATCCGGGGCGGGCGGACCCGAGCAGACGATCGAGGGTGGGAAGGGCGAGCGCGAGCAGTGTTCCGCACGCGACCTCCCACGCGCGCGCGGGCGTGGAGAAGTAGGCTGCCGACTGGTGCGTTGCCGTGTAGTAGATAGAAAAGACGAATGACGCGGCCGCGATCACGGAGAAGAATCCGAAGGCTACGCGGCGCGGATGCGCGCTCTTTCTCGCGGCAAATTTAGCGGCGATGAACAGGAGCGGCCACGTGAGAAACACCTGCCCTTGGAGCGAGAGTGACCAGAAGTGCTGCAGCGGCGAGGCAGTCGAGGCATCAAGCGCGTAGTAGTCAACGCTCGTGATCGACAACCAAATATTTTGGACGTAGGTCGCGGACGCAATCGCGTGCGAGATCACGGTTTGCCACGAGGATTCGGGCAGGATCAGGAAGCTGCCGAGGAGCGTACCGAGGATTGCGATGGTTGCGGGCGGCATGAGCCTCGTGAAGGTCCGCAGCCAGTACCGCACCGGCCCGAAGGGCTTGCGTGCATCGAGACGCCGCGCAAACGAGGAACCGAGGAGAAACGCGGAGATGAAAAGAAAGACGTCGACCCCACCAGAGACGCGCCCGAGCCACACGTGGTAGATCACGATCATGAGCACGCTGACGGCGCGAAGGCCCTCGATTTCGGGGCGGAAGTGCGAGGGCTTGGACGCGTTCGCGGGAGTGGTCTGGGGGCGAGTGTCAGGGGCGGGGGAGTCCGACGCCTGCTCGGCAACCTGGGGTTCCTGGTACCACACGAACGGCTCGCCGGTGTCTTCGGCGGCGCCCCACGCGGCGATGTCTTCGCTTTCGCGCTCTTCGGCCTCCTGCACCCACGAGAAGTCGTCGAGGGGCTCGAGCGCGGATTCTTGCGCGTCTTGAACGAAATCCTCAAGCGAGAAGCTGGGGGCGTCTTCGCCCGGTGAATGGGCACGGTGCCCGCGTGCGTTCGCCATGTGCCCTTCCAGAGGAGTAATTGTGGAACGGTACAGCACTTTACCGGGTGCGGGCGGCGGTGCCACCTCTCGCCGTGTCGACTGCGGGCGCGGGGTCGTGGGAAAATAGCGGAATGAGCACGAGCGAAAAGGAGGGCGCGGGGTTTGATATTGCCGCGCGTCACGGAGAGAAGGCCCGCGCGGGCGTGATCCACACGCCGCATGGCGACATTCACACCCCTGCGTTTATCCCGGTCGGCACGAAGGCGACCGTTAAGTCAGTTCTTCCTGAGTCAATGGCACAGCTGGGCGCGCAGGCGATCCTCGCGAATGCCTACCACCTGTATCTCCAGCCGGGCCACGACCTCATTGATGAGGCAGGTGGGTTCGGCGCATTCATGAACTGGGATGGCCCCACGTACACCGACTCGGGCGGCTTCCAGGTCATGAGCCTCGGTGCCGGTTTTCAAAAGGTGCTCTCCGAATCCTTCGCGGGCAGTGACCGCGCGAGCACGCCCGACGGCACGGACCACGCAACCAAGATCGGCAAGGAGCGCCTCGCCCACGTGGACGACGATGGCGTGAATTTCCGCAGCTTCATCGATGGCTCCGAACACCGGTTCACCCCCGAGTTCTCGATGCAGATCCAGCATTCACTCGGCGCGGACATCATGTTTGCATTTGATGAGCTCACGACCCTCATGAACTCTCGCGGCTATCAGGAGAAGGCGCTTGAGCGCACGAGGCTCTGGGCTGAGCGGTGCATCGCCGAGCACAAGCGGCTTACCGAAGAGCGCGAGGGCAAGCCCTACCAGATGCTGTGGGGCGTCATTCAGGGCGCGCAGTACGAGGATCTTCGACGCAAAGCCGCGCGCGACCTCGGCGCAATGACCGTCGATGAATGGCAGTTCGACGGTTTCGGCATCGGTGGTGCACTCGAGAAAGAGAACCTCTCCACGATCGTCGGCTGGGTCACCGATGAACTCCCCGAGGAGAAGCCCCGCCACCTCCTTGGCCTTTCGGAGATGGACGACCTCTTCGCGGGCATTGCCGCGGGCGCCGACACGTTCGACTGCGTCTCTCCCTCGCGCGTCGCGCGCAACAGCGCCGTGTACACCGCTCGAGGGCGGGTGAACCTCACGGGCGCGAAGTACCGCACTCAATTCGCGCCGATCGACGACAACTGCGATTGCTATACGTGCACCCACTACACGGCCGCCTACATTCACCACCTGTTCAAGGCGAAGGAGATGCTGTCCTCGACCCTGTGCACGATCCACAACGAGCGCTTTGTTGTGCGTCTCGTTGAGGAGATTCGCGCAGCTATTCTCAGCGGCGATTTTGAGGCGCTTCGCGAGGAGCGCACGGGCGCCTACTACGGCGAGTACCGCTAGGCCGTACCCGGCTTCGATAGTGTTGAGGCGTGAGTGTGAGCGATCTTCAAACCTTCGGCGGGCATAGCGCGAACGAGCGCGCCGAGGCTTACGAGCGGCTTCGCCGCATGTCCACGTGGCGGCTCCTATCCGCCACGAAAGCGCCCGCGACCCTCGCGATTTTGCAGACGGTTTTCCCCGCGGGCGACCGTCGGCTCGACCGCTCCGAGCTCGTGGCCCGCGTGGCGAGCCACCTCGACCTCCTGCGCGGCGACGAGGATCTTCAGCGCGGCGCTTCGGAGTACGTCGACTCGTGGGTGCGCGAAGGCTATCTCACGCGACGCGACGACCCCACGACGGTCGAAACGACCTTCGAATTGTCGGTGTCCACCGTGGAAGCGATCAGCTTCATTTCGAGCCTCGAGGAGCATCGACCTACGACGACGGAATCCCGCCTCACGCTCGTCATGCAGCAGTTTGAGCGGCTTGCCGAGGACACCGAGGGCGATCGAGATGTGCGCCTTCGCGGCCTGCAGCTTCGCCGCGCGCAGATCGAAAGAGAGATCCAGGCGCTGAGCGAAGGCGAACTCATGCTCCCGCCGGCCGAGCATTCCGCGGAGCGCCTTCGCGATATCCTCCAGGTCGCCGACGAACTGAGCGGAGACTTCCTTCAGTACCGCGAGGACCTTCGCGCCGTTGACCTGCATCTTCGTGAGCAGATCCTTTCGCCCGAAGGCTCGCGCGGCGAAATCCTCGAGCAGCTCCTCGCGGGCGATGACCTCCTCGGTCAATCCAAGGTGGGCAAGACCTTCACGGCGTTCTTCAGGATGCTCAACGACCCCAAACAAAACGAGCGAGCCCAGGACCTCGTGGATCGCCTCCTTTCGCGCGACTTTACGCGCACTCTTACGCGCCGCGAACGCGACCGCCTCGCGAACGTCTTCAGCGACCTGTACGAGCCCGCGCAAGAGGTCCTCGACGTCAAGACCGAGCTGTATCGCTCACTTGCGCGTTTTGTGCGCAGCCAGGACTTCCGCCAGCACCGCGTCCTTCTCGACCTTCTTCAAGAGGCACAGGGCATCGCACTCGCACAAAAAGACAGTGTGAGCCACCGCAAGACCGAAGAGGTCGATCTGGGGCTTTCGCGCGCGCAGATGAGCTCTGTCGCTCAGCACCTTCTTAAGGATCCGAGCGATCCCGGCGTGCCGCCAGAGGCCGAGGTCCACGATGCCTCGCGTCTCAGCGTCGAGGTTCTGGATGAGCTTGTCCGCACGAACGACATTGACCTCGTGGGGCTCACATCGTCCGTGAACGAGGTCGTTCACGCGAAAGGTCAGGCGAGCATCGGGCAGGTCGTTCGCGAACAGGGAGCACCTCAGGGGCTTGCGAGCGTCATCGGCCTCATGTTTCTCGCAACGGCACACGCGAACGCTCGCGAGGGGGACACGGAGATCGTGCGCTGGCGCGAAGATTCCCTTGAGGCAGGTGGCACGGACTACGCAGCGCGCGTGCCCGCGTTCTTCTTCCTCAGCGAGGTACCGGAGCCATAGTGGGCTCGACTGGAGGCGCGGCGCCTCGTTGCCGCGCTCCCGCGACGGCGATACCCGCGAGCGGCATCACGAGGAATCGCACCGAATCGATCACGAATGGCACGAAAATCAACAGCAGGTTGAACCGGGGAAGTTGGTCGCGAAGCGACTCAGGATCCGGTGAAAAAGCGACAACCACCGGGGCGAGGACCAGGGCCCAGATTGCCGCGCTCACGAGTGCGCCTGCGAGAAAAAGGAGCGCCGCGATCGCCCCGAATCGGGCCGCTCCCTTTGAGGGGCAGCGTTTAAGGGCGCGAACGATGGCGGGGGTGGCCGCGAAGACGAGCACATTCGCCGTCAGCGCCGCCACGACGCACACGAGGACCGAGCGGAAAACGGTATACGTGAGGGTGTTCACGCCTCGGAAGGCCGGCATCGTGTTCGGCGGGTCCTCGATGAAGATGGGAAACGCCAAGAGGGCGAGTGCCACGCCGGGCGCGAGAACGAGAAGGGCGGCCGCGATAGACGTCATCAGAACCCACACGCGAGCGGGAGCGCGATGAGTGTCGCCTGTATACGCGTGAACCGGAGCGATCACGGCGCCTCCTCGAGCGCGGAGGGTTTGACGAGGTACACCCGAATGCTCGCGAAGAAGAGATACACGAACCTGGCGATGTCGAGAAGTGGGGGGATTACGAAAACGGCGACCACGAAAGGCAACGCGACGCTTCGCGCAGCCTCGCTTTTTGACGTGACCGCATCGACCACACTCATCACCGCGACGTCGAGAACGACGAGCGCGATGAAGCTGAGGACCACGATAATAGGGCCCAACACGAAGTATATGAGCGAGTGAATGTTCTTTTGGCGAACTTGACGTGTGCACCGCTTGAGAGCGGTGAGGGCAAAGGGGAACGAGAAAAGAGCGAGAAGGTTCGCACCAACTATCCCGATGATGAGGAGAAAGGCGACCGATTTTAAGTATTCCACGAGATAATCGAACTGCTGCGCGTAGATGGCCACACTTCCGGCGCTCTTGGGTAAGGGCGAGGCGGGATCGTCGAGCGAAAAGCTGACAAGAACAATCGGCAGCAGGGGGATTATCGCCAGTGCGAGACCGCTGAACAGTATCCATAGCGCAGTGGGGCGTCGGTGTGAGGGGGGTGCAGGCACCGTCACGCTACCTCCCTGGGATCATTGAAGGTGACGTACACAACCTTACGGCACGCGCGCGGGGTGGGGGAGGCAGACGGTTACCGCGCTAAAGCAGAGCCGGTGGGGTCAGAGCGTGGATCAGCGGAGTAAACGATGACCCCCGCAAACGACAGGACGGCGAATCGCACAAGATCGATGGCGAGCGGGACAGCGAATGTTCCAAAGACGAGCAAAGCTCTGAGCCCTTCCCACTCGGCCCTCACCGCGCCTGTGGCGGGATTGCTGGAGACCTCGGTCGGGAGGGTCAAGGAGAGGGCGACCATGGCGGCTGCGCTCAGAACGGCGAGGAGCGGCCCGAGGACGAAGACGATAATCGCCGTGAGAGCAAAACCGATGCGCCCCGCACCCTCGCACCGCGTCAGTGCCACGATCGCAAACGGGACCGCAGTAAGCCCGGCGAAGTTCCCTGCGCCGAAGAACACACCGAACACGAAGAGAAACGCGGCGGCGCGCGAGAGGAGTTCGTCGAGCCCCGCCAGTGGACTGCTGTCCCCAGGAGACGAGGGGGCGACAGGCACGAGCCACATCGCGCCAGGGGCGAGGAGCGGCCCCAAAACGACACAGACGAGCGCGATCGTCGCAAGAATGACCCAGATCCTCGCGGGGCTGCGATGGTTGTCGGCTATAAGCGAGGGCAGGGACACGGCGGCTCCTTCGAGTGAGGTGAGCGGACGTAGTCAACCTATGAACTCAAACGCAGGCCAGATAGAGGCGGGTGAAAATTGTGGATAACTCTTGTGCGGCCGGTAGGCTTGAGGGCGTGGAAAACGAGAAGGGTCCGCGCATGCGTGAACACGAGGAAACCGCCACCGACGGTCGCACTGCTCCGGCGGCAACGCCGAGCACTGACCGCGACGAATGGGCGCTCGCAAGCGACGACGAAGACCTCACCTACGCCGGCTCCACAGGGGGAGCGCTCGTCGAGGACTCCCGCCGCGTTCTCGTTGCCCTGCTTCAAGGGCCCTACCTGGACGGTCGACGCGACCCCCAGCGCTACGGCCAGCTCCTTCGCGATCGCGCCTACATCGAGCAGCGCCTCGCCGACATGTTCCTGGAACTTGTTCTCGACGACGACGCGCAGGTCGCATTCGTGCGCCAGAGCGAGGACGACCCCGATGCCCCGAAGCTTCTGCGTCGACTCACGGGCCTCAACCGACTCGACTCCGTCCTCCTCCTCGTGCTGCGTCAGCACCTCCTTACGCAGTCCTCGCGCGGCCAGCGCGCCGTTGTGAGCGAGGCGGAACTCATCGCCAACATCGCCCCGTATCGGCGCACGACCTCGACCGATGAAGCCGGCTTCACGAAGGACATCCGGGCCTCAATCGCAAAAATTCAGCGCGCGGGCCTCCTCGAGGAACAGGGTGACTCGTTCGAGGTTTCCCCCGTTCTCAAACTTATGATCAACCCCGATACGGCGCGCACCTTTATCGACCTCTACGAGCGCGCGGGCGACGACATCACGGGCGCAGCCAATGCGCTCGACAACCCCGGAGCCACGAACGAAGGGCAGGCGAAGTGAGCAACGCGACCGGCGAAGTGCCCCTCAGCGACGTGCACAACACCCTCGACGGCTTGGGCGAAGCAGGCGTCGGAACCGCCCCCGAAAACCCCCGCCGCGAGCCGAGCGACCCCGAGCACCCGCACCCGGGCCAATGGCGCCTCAACCACGTGCAGCTGAGCAACTGGGGAACCTTCCACGGCACCCACGACCTCGAGATTAGTTCGAAGGGCTACTTCCTCACGGGTGGTCCCGGCACCGGCAAGTCCACGTTGCTCGACGCGATCAGCGCGCTCTTGACACCACCTCGTGCGCTCCACTTCAACGCCGCGGCCTCCGACGCCGGGCCGCGCAGCACGAAGTACCGCCGCACCGTCGCGAGCTACGTACGCGGTGCGTGGGCGATGCACTACGACCCCGCAACCGGTGAATTCAGCCAGGAAGTTCTGCGGGAGAACTCGACACTCAGCGTCGTGAGCCTTCGCTTCGGCAATGGACTAGGTGAAACCCTCCAGCTCACACGCATGTTCTTGCTTCAATCCGGGCACAGCGCGGATTCGGACGTCAAGAGTCTTTACGTCATCTCCTCGAAACCCTACGACGTGAGCGAACTGCGCCCGTTCGTGGGCACGAGCATCGAGGGGCGCGAACTCGAAAAAACCCTCGAGGGCACCGAAACCTTCCGTCAGTTCCGCGAGTACCGCGCGCGCTTCAGCCAGATCCTTGGGATCCCCGACGAAAAAGCGCTCGGCTTGCTTCACAAAATCCAATCCGCGAAGGAGCTCGGCGACGTCAACGCGCTCCTTCGCGACTACATGCTCGACGAACCCCGCACGTTCGACCTCGCCGATCAGGCACTCGCAAACTTCCAGAACCTCTCCGAGGTGTACGACGCGCTCGTGACCGCGCGCGAACAACGCGACGTTCTCACGGGCCTCAAAAATGCCGACCAGGTATGGCGGGAGGCTCGCTCTCGCGGAAGTGAACTCGTCGACCGCCGAAACGACATCGATGTGTTCGCTGCCAGCCACCTTGTGCGGCTCCTCGCCGACGAAAAAGACCGGCTGACGCGCGACCAGGACCGCCTCCGTGCGCACCGCAACCGCCTCTCGCAGGACATTTCCGACGCCCGCGGCGACCTTGCTCAACTCAAAGAGCAGCGCAAGAGTGCCGGTGGCGGTGAGATCGATGACTGGAAAAAGCAGATCGCGGGCCTCGAGGTTGAGCGCGACCGCCGCCGCGAACGCGCGACCGAATTCTCGGGACAGCTCGCGCTCGCGGGCCTGCACACTCCCTCGAACGAAGAAACCTTCACGCAAACCCAGCGCGAGGTGGCGAAGCTGCGCGCCGCACTCGAGGAGGACGAAAAGAACGAAGCGCAAACCCAGTGGGAAGCCGAGGCCAAGGTCCGCGAGCACGCGCACGCTCTCGAAACGACCCGCCAGGAACTCGCCTCTCTCACGACGCGCGCCTCGAACCTCCACTCCGATGACGTCGCGCTTCGCGATCTCCTCGCTGAGCGTACGGGCGTCGCGCCAACCGACCTTCCGTTCGCCGCCGAGCTGCTGCAAGTGCGTGCGGGAGAGGAAGAATGGACGGCCGCCGCCGAGCAGGCGCTGCGCGGCCTCGCCCGCTCGATCCTCGTGCCCGAACGGGCCTACCGCGCTTTCGCGCGCGAGATCGACGGTATGAAACTGCGCCGGCGCGTGTCCTATAACCGCATCAACACGAACGTCAAAACCGCCCCCAAGAAACTCGATGCGCGCGCGCTCGGGGCGAAGATTGAGATCCGCGAAGGCGAGTTCCACGAGTGGCTCTCGAACGAAGTTGCCTCGCGCATGGACTACCTGTGTGCCGAAAACCTCGAGGAGTTCACCAAGCATCCTCGAGCGGTATTGCGCTCCGGCCAGATCAAGCACTCCGCGACACGTCACGAGAAGAACGCCGAGCGGCAGATCAACGACCGCTCCAACTGGGTGCTCGGCTTCGATAACCGCGCGAAGCGCGCCGTATTCGAAGCGGAGCGTACACGCGCTGAACAGGCTCTGTTCGAGGCGCAGGCCCGGCGCCGCGATCTCGAAAAGGAAGCCCAGACCCGCCGCGAAAAGCTCTTCGCGCTTCAGGCAATCCAGGCCGTGACGTGGGACGACGTGGATGCCGCGAGTGTCGCTCGCCGCATTGCCAACCTCGAGGACATGGTGCGTGCAGCCGAGGACGGCTCCAGTGCCCTTACAGAAATTGCGCGGCAGATCGATCAGGTCGAAATGTCGATCAGCGAAGGCGATGAGGAGCTTCTCGAGATCGTGGGCCAGCTTGGTCGCGTCAACGAGCAGCTCGATCAGATCAGCGAACGCCACCTCCAGGCCGAAGCCCAGCTCGAAGAGCGCACGCTCTCACCGGAAACGACGGCCGACCTCGAGGAGCGCTTTCGCGCAATCGCACCCACACTGCTCATCTCCAACATCGACCAGGTGACGCGCGATGCCTCCGCGACGCTCGACGCGGAACTGATGGCGCTCACGAAGAAAACCGCACGCGCTGAAGAAGATATGCGCACGGCCATGCGCGAATTCACGCGGCGCTGGCCCGCGGGCGGTGCCGATGTCGACACCTCGCTCGAAGCCGCCCCCGAGTACCTCGCGATCCTTCGCGGGATCGAAGAGGAAAAGCTTCCCGAAGTCGAGGACCGCTTCTTCGAATTCTTCACCTCGAACACCCTCGGTGACGTGCAGGCTCTCGCGACAGCGATCGCGCGCGAGCCCGCCCAAATCCGCAAGCGCCTCGCGAAAATCAACGAGCTGCTCGCGCAGGTTGAGTTCCATGAAGGGCGCTATCTCCAGCTGTCGATGCGACCCGTGCACCTCGCTGCGCTCGACGAGTTCAAGCGCGCGCTCAACGAGGCAACGAGCTCAAGCCTCGAAAACGACCTCACGCTCGACCGAGACAAAGCGGAAGAACGCTTCCTCGCGCTCCAAAACCTCATGGACATCATCACGAAGGCCCGCACGCGCGAAGACCTCGCCTCCCGTGCGATCCTCGACGTCCGCCGCCACGTCCACTTCCACGCCGAAGAGGTCAACGAGGCCGGCGAAGTTGTGCACGCGCACGAATCGGGCGGCCCCCTCTCGGGTGGCCAGAACGAGCGCCTGACGACGTTCTGCCTCGCTGCGGCTTTGCGCTACCAGCTCGCCGGGACCGGCGTGGATGTGCCCAGGTATGCGCCCATCATTATCGACGAGGCGTTCAGCAAGGGTGCGGGCAAGTTCATTACCGCCGCGATGGAATCCTTCCGTCACTTCGGTTTCCAGGTGGTCCTCGCGAATCCTGGAAAGAATCCGCAGGCGCTCGCGCCGTTCATCGGTGGCGTAGGCGTCGTCTCGATCCGCGAGGATCGCTATTCCTCCGTGAGCCCGATCGATTTCATTCCGGCTGCGTAGCGCTTGCGGTGAGCTCCTCGAGGGCACCGAGGGGGATCGCGAGCCACTCCGGTCGGTTTTGCGATTCGTACACGGCCTCGTAGGCGGCCTTGTCGAGCTCGAACACACGCAAGAGAACGCGCAGATCCTCCGGGTCGCCCTCGCCCCCGCGCGCGGAACGCTCGGCGAGATACGCCTCGAGGAAGGCCTCCCGCGCCTCGCGTGCCCACGCGCGTGCATCGATGCCCTCATTCAGTTCAACGTAGGCCGCTGCGTAGTCGATGCTGCGCAGGATCCCCGCGACGTCCCGGCAGGGAGAATCGACCTTCACGCGCTCCGCCATGGGTCGCAGCGGCTCGCCCTCGAAGTCGAGAAACACCCAGCCCTCGCTCGGTGAATTGAGAACTTGCCCGAGATGGAGATCGCCGTGGATTCGTTGGAACGGCGGCCACGAGATCCTCAAGGCCCGCGTGTAGAGAGCGTTTGCGGCGTCGGCGAACTCCTCGAGTGCCGGGAGCGTCTCGGCGTGGTGTGCGAAACGACGCTTCATCGACTCGAGGGTGAGCGCGAGCGTATTGGTGCTCACGCGATCGGTGGGCAGGGCGCGCGCGAGATCCGTGTGGATCTGTGCGAGGGCGGTGCCGAGGCCCGACGCCTGCTCGGAAAAATCGATGCCCTGGGCGGCAGCGATGAGGGCCTCGCGCCAGGCATCTTGCACATTCGGCAGGAACCGGTTGAGCAAGGCGACGTCGGAGCTGCCCAGAGCGTCGGCACCGCGCACGTACCCGAAGAATTGCGGGATCTGCGTATTGCCCTCGGATTGGAGCGCCTCTTGAAGTTCGGCGTCGGGGTTCGTGCCTTCATCGAGGTGGCGGAACAGCTTGAGGATGTACTCGCGGCCGCTTTCGGTATGAATGATGAGGGACGTGTTCGACTGCTCGCCCACGAGCCTCTCGGTTGCCGTGATCGCCTTGAGGTCATCCTGTACGCGCTGCGCGGTTTCAGCGATCAGCATCGGTTCGAGCGAGAGTCCCTCGCCTGAAGCCCCCTCGAAAAGGGCGCGCGCGAGAAGCGCGCGAGCACGATCAATCCCGGTGGCGTCATACACGTTGTGCTGCCCCACGGGAGTGTCGACCTGCGTGATGAGACTGTCGAGCTCACCATCGTCGACCCGACCGTCCTTGTTCCAGGCCACGGGCAAAGCGAAGCGCACGCCATCACCTGCCCCGAGCGCGACAAACGACACCACGAGGTGATCGTCCTCCGCAAGGCGAGTCCAGCCGGCAATCTGAAGCTCGGGAGCGGTGCCGTGCACACCGCCGTACCAGCGCTGTCCCATGATGAAACGCGAGGCATCCTCGAGGAACTTTTCGCGGCGAAAGTGATCGGAAAACACGATGCTGAGCATGGGACTCCCTACGCTGGGATACTTGGGCCCTCTTAGACTAACGCCGCTGGTAGTGTGGCGGGTGAATTCGAGGCATTCGTGGGAAGGAGAATCGTGCGAAAGGAGTCGATTCTCCGCCGCACCCTGGCGCGCGCCGCAACGTGCGCGCTCGTGCTTGCGGCAACCGTCGGACCAGCCCTTGCTCCCGCGCCCCACGCCCCTGGCGCTGCGTCCCTCATTCCCGCGGCGCACGCAGTCGGTGAAGACGGCCCCTTCACGCTCCCCGCGGATCCGTCCGCGCTCAAGCACACCGCAACCCTCGGCAATCCCGGTGACTTTGACCTATTTCTCATGGTGTCCGCGGAGGATCTCGAGACACTCGACACGGACTCGATGAAGCTGCTTTCGAGTACCGAATCCGAGGACGCGAAGCCCACGAACGGCGGCAAGAAACTCTCCCTCAAAGGGGTGGGAGAGTGGAAGATTTCGGACACACGCGTGAGGTTCACTCCCGAAAATCCCAAGGCGGGAGGGTCGCACAGCGTGAAGTTCTCGGTACGTTCGAAGGCCGGCTACGAATCCGCACCCGTCACCCTGACCGTGACCTATCCCGGTATTCCGAGCGTGAGCGCACGCGCCGCGGAAGGCGAAAAAGTTACGATCCCCCTAGCTATCGACGGCACGGGTGTGGACCCCGCCACGCTTGCCTTCACGCTCGAGGGGCTCCCCGCGGGCAGCACGCTCGTCGAAGACGGCACGCGTCTCATTGTCCCCGATGAAGGAACGTGGGTCCTCGCAACCGACGGCCACCCGAGTGTCACCTTTACTCCTCGACGCGAAAGACTCGGAGCCCAACCACGACCCGTGACGCTTGAAGGGCGCGACCAGAAAACGCACCCCGCCGCGAGGGGCACGGTGACGGTGAATACTCCTTCGATCAGGGACATCACGCGCGCTGCAGCCTATGGCCAACCGGTCGTTTTCGAACTCGCGAGCGCCACGTCACACGTGGATCCTTCGACGCTTAAATTAGCCCCCTTCGGCGGTGAAACCTCCTACTACACCTCCGACGACGGCCTTTCGGTGACCGTTGCCGACCAAGGCACGTGGGTTCTGGATCGAGCAGCACAAACGCTCACCTTCACGCCCTTGAGTGACCGGGTGCGAGACGTGACGCCGATGGGAGTGACGGCAGCGGACAGCGAAGGCAACACCTCCTCGGTTGCCCCCATGAACGTGGGCTACCCCCAAGTGGGTGCACGCTACACGGCCGTGAAGTGGGGGCAGGCCGCAATGTTCACTCCGCTCGACGGTTCCCTCAACGTCCAGCCTTCAACATTCGCCTTCAGCGACCACGAGATGCCCGCGGGAACGAGCCTTTCCGGTGATCGGAAGACCATGCGAGTACCGAGCGAGGGAGTGTGGAAATTCGATGCGAACGCGCGCACCGTGACGTTTACTCCCGACAGCTCCCTACGCGACTCGCCCCATGTCGCCACCTTTACGATCGACAGCGCTCTCGCTTCCAACACGACGAGCGGAACTCTCCACGCGCAATACGCGAGCGCGGTTCCCACGGCACGTGACGACGAAGCCCTCTCCAACAGCCGAGTCAACTCAGTGACCATTGACGTCCTCGGGAACGACACCCCCGCGAGCCCCGGCCAAGGGTTCGATTCCGAGACCCTCGTGCTCCACAGCGCGAGCGCGACCAACATCCAAGAACTCGTCGCAGGCTCAGGGCGCCGCCTTGAAATCCCCGAAGAGGGCGTATTCGAGGTGACGAGCGCGGGCGGCGTGCGCTTTACGCCCGCCGCCACATTCGTGGGTCGAACAACACCCATCGAGTACACGGTCGAGGACGCTTCCGGGCTCCGCACGAGCGCTCACATCGTGGTCGACGTTGAACCTCTCGTCCCCGGGTCCAGCTCCGACCGGCGAGAAGCTGGACTCAGCGCGATTTTTGGGCGCCTCATGCCCTCCTCGAGTGCGACCTTTGCTGTCTTCGCGACGAGCACAGCGCTCCTGATCTTTACGGGAATCGTGTCCCTGTGGGTCGGCGCGCAGATGCGCCACGATCGTAAAAGCGACCGCTAGAACCCCTCAGTCGAGGATCTTGCGGGACTCGACGCCCAGGTGTGCAAGCAGAGGCTCGTGCGCGCGAATCCGCTCGCGGAGCTCTTCCACCTCGATAGACGAGCCCCACGCGTGCTGTGCGATCGCCACGAGACGAGGAAAGAGCATGTACTCGAGGTGGCGAGCAGTCGGTATGTACTGGCCGAATGCCGTTGCCTCGATGCCGAGCACGAGTGCTTCGTGCTCCTTCTTCAGTCGCTTGGGGAGGGGCTCCGCTTTGAGGACGTCCTCGAGGCTCAACTCGGGACGCGCGCCCACGGGCTCGTTCCGGCCCTGCACGCGATCAAGGCCCAGAACCGATTCGGGCGCTGCAACCGTCTGAAAGCCGCGGGAAGCCGCAGACTTGGTGCCCTTCGGATCGCCTCCTGCAAGCACAATCGCGTCGTCGGGAATCCGTACGAGCCTCGACGAATCCCATACCGCGAGGCGCTTGCCCTTATCGCGCAGTACCTCGCCCGCGAACGTCATAAAGCGGCCAAGGATCTCGCTTTCGCGCGAATAACCCCACTCCTCGCGGCGCGTGCGCGCCTCGGCAGAGTGCTCCCACTCCGTCAGTGGGGCATCCTCGCCACCGATGTGTACGAACGGGGAATCAAAAATATCGGCGACTTGCTCGAGCACGTCGCGCACAAACTGGAAGGCCGCTTCCGATGTGCCAAGCACGTGGTTGCTCACGCCCCACGTCTCGCGCACGAGCAGCTGGCGTTCAGGGTAGTTCCCGAGAGACGGGTACGCGGCGATCGCCGCTTGGGCGTGACCTGGAAGATTCACGCCCGGCACGACGGTCACGCCGCGCGAACGCGCGTACTGCACAAGCTCACGCAGTTCCTCCTGCGTGTAGAAACCGCCGTGGCGGTCCTCCGCGAACGTATCCTCACCCTCAAACATCGGGGTTCCCTCGACAGTGCGTTCGCGCCATGCGCCAACTTCGGTGAGCCGCGGGTATCCACTCACCTCGAAGCGCCAGCCCTGATCGTCGGTGAGATTCATATGCAGGATGTTGAATCGGTACACGGCCATCACCGTGATGAGCCGCTTGAGATCCTCAACAGGCAGGAAGTGCCGCGCTGGATCAACGAGCAGGCCGCGCCATGCGAACGCAGGAGAATCGCTCAGGGTGAGCGCGGGGATGCGGTAGGTCGCCTCCGACGGTTGCTCGTGACCCACCGTTGCGGCTGCGGCGAGTTGGGACCGCACTGCCGAAAGGTGGACGATCTGCGCGAACGCATTGCGACCATCGGCGAGTGCCGCCTCGCTACCGGCAGTAATCGATGCGCCGTTCTTGTGGATCGCGATCGAGAAATCGGTGCGCGGCAGGTCCTTATTTACGCCGACCGTGACCTCGCCGAACGGGTCCGATGTTCGCCAGTCCTCAGCTGGAGAATCCCCCCAGCGAACCGACACCGGCTCGGGGATGAGGGGGAGGGGAGCGGTATTGAGCTCAGGTTTCGTGGACATGGCACTCCTGGGGTAGATCGGCGGCCCTGCGTGATGATGCACAAAGATACAGTTCAACCCTGTCACGCGGGGATAGGTGCACGCT
The DNA here is from genome assembly GCF_001807345.1 of Dermabacter sp. HMSC06F07. NCBI lineage: Bacteria > Bacillati > Actinomycetota > Actinomycetes > Micrococcales > Dermabacteraceae > Dermabacter > Dermabacter sp. HMSC06F07. The sequence goes on along the minus strand of NZ_KV788566.1, from coordinate 615 downwards.
GGAAAAGGGATGGCCGATGCCTGCCGGGAGGTGTCGGACAGAAAAACGGGCAGCCCCGAGGGGCTGCCCGCATGAACTGACCGGTGTGGCCTCGATCCTCTTCCCACGACGCAGAGCGTCAGGATCGAACCCCTCTCCCGATCAGCGGTAGGTGACGAAGATGACCTTCGACGTCCAGATATCGCGGTGGACGACCTTCTGGCGCGAACGGCTCGCGTCGACAACCTTGCCGTCGCCTGCGTAGATGCCCACGTGACCGTAGTTGTTCTGCGTGAACACGACGAGATCGCCGGGGCGAGCCTCGCTTTCCGAAATGATCGTGCCGGCGAAGGCCTGCTTGCGTGCCGTGCGAGGAATCGAGATGCCGTGTTCGCGGTACACCGTCGAGGTGAGGCCCGAGCAGTCGAGGCCGGAGGGCGACGAGCCGCCCCACACGTACGGGGTGCCGAGGTATTTCTTGGCGCTTTCGACGATCGCCTCGCCCGAGACATCAGACTGGGCCGACGTCTTCGGAGCGGGAGCAGGAGCCGCGGTGCTTGCGGCGCGCGATGTCGAGATCTCGACCTTACCCGAGTTGAGTTTGTCCCAGGTGCGGGGGCCTACGACGCCGTCGAC
>NZ_KV788565.1:0-51992 GCF_001807345.1 Dermabacter sp. HMSC06F07 | reverse complement strand
ACGTGTCCACGATTTGCGGGTAACCCCAGTTCGGGGGCCAGGCCGTGCCCGAAGGTTCGAGATCGGGCTACTCGTCCCCGTCAACCCCGACGTCTCCAGCGCCTACATTCCCGAGGCCGGCCCCATCACCGCCAAAGCCGGCTACGACTACCTGAGCGAACTTCTCGACAATGACGTCCTCATCAAATACAAACGAATCTTCACCAGTGCCACCACCGGTGAAGTCCTCGCCATGGACTCCCGCTCCAGACTCTTCCCCAAAGCCCTCGCCGAACTCGTTCGCCTCAGAGACCGCACCTGCCGCGGCCCCTACTGCAACGCCCCCATCACCCACATCGACCACATCAAACGCCACGCCCAAAATGGACCCACCACCCTCACCAACGCCCAAGGCCTCTGCGCACGATGCAACCTCGCCAAAGAAGCCCTCACCGTCACCACCACGACCGGCACCACACCCCACACCACCACCTGGACCACCTCAAACGGCCGCACCTACACCAGCACCACCCCCACATACGACAGCTAAGCAACCTGAAAGCCACGGGAAGAACGCTCGCGACAGATGCGAGAGTCGCGACAGACGCAAGAGTCTGCGGAAACGGCCGCGCTGCCAAAAGCGGCCACGCCGCCATTAGCGAGAAGACACCAGAGCCATTCGTGGAGATTGTCCGGGGGGCGGGAGGCGTCCCCTGCTTCGGAGCGATGGGGCGCCTCAGTTCTGCCACGGGTCCCGGCCCGCGCACCTAGGATTGAGAGCGTGAGCACTAACGAACAGAAGAATGACCTTCGACAGGGCGCGGGCGAGCGTCGGAACGAAAACCTGGCTGCCACCGGCACCGACCCCAACACCAACAGTTCCGCCTCCACCGCCTACGCGACCCAACGCCCGAGCCGCATGCTCTCGAGCGTGTGGGGCGACGAGCAGCACGCCGTCGAAGCCGCGCAAAAGTGGGCACGCGAGCACACCGCTCTCGCCCACGACCCCAAGGCCACAGCGCGCCCCGCGGCTGAGCTCGACGCCGCAGTCAAGGCCCTCGCCGGCGAGATGATCACGGAAGAGGGCATCGGCGCCGACCGCGCCCTCGAGATCTACGAGAACATCCTCATCCCGGCAACCCGCGCCGCCGACGACCCCATGAACCTCGCCTACATTCCCGGCGCACCCACGCGCGCGGCCGTCGCCTTCGACAACGTCGTGAGCGCCGCTAACGTTTTCGGCGGCGTGTGGGAAGCCGGAGCGGGCGCAATCTGGGCCGAGAACCAGGTGCTGCGGTGGCTCATGGATCTGCTCGGCTGGCCCGAAGAGTCCGCTGGCGCCTTCGTCTCGGGAGGCACAAGCGGCAACCTTTCGGCGCTCGCCACGGCACGCGAGAAGGCCCGCGAAGAATGGGCCGCCCGCGGCGTGTTCATGGACGGCCGCCCCACAACCGGCTTCAAGGTCGCGTGCGCGAGCAGCGCCCACTCCTCGATCCGCAGCGCGGCGCGCCTCCTCGACGTCGAAGTCGTGACCGTTCCCGTTGATGAGCGCGGACACCTGAGCGGCCCGAATCTCGCACGCGCCCTCGACGAGAACCCCGGCGTGTTCGCAGTTGTCGCCTCGGGCGGCACGACCAACGCCGGCATCGTTGACGACATCCGCTCCGTGGTCGAGGTCGCTCACGCGCGCGGCGTGTGGGTTCACATCGACGGCGCTTACGGTGGCGCCGCCCTCGCTGCCCCGAGCGCGCGCCCGCGCTTCGACGGCATCGAACAGGCCGATTCCTTCATCGTCGACCCCCACAAGTGGCTCTTCGCCCCATACGATTGCTGCGCCCTCGTGTACCGGGACCCGAGCCCCGCCTACCGCGCGCATTCTCAGCACGCCGAATACTTGGATTCAATCGTGAGGTCCGACGCTAACCCGAGCGATCTCGCGGCCCATCTTTCGCGTCGCACGCGCGGCCTCCCGCTGTGGTATTCGCTGCTCACCCACGGCACGGCGAAATATTCCGAGGCGATCGAAAAGTGCCTCTCCACTTCACGCGCGGTGCGTCGCGGCATCGACGATATCGAGCACCTCGAGATGGTGATCGAGCCTGAGCTCAGCGTTCTCGTGTTCCGCCGCCCGGGTTGGACCGACGAGCAGTATCACGAGTGGTCGCAGCGCATGGCCCGCGACGGCGTGATCCTGTGCATCCCCACGAAGCACAGCGGCGAAACGGTGCTGCGACTTGTGTTCGTGAACCCCGATACGGAAGCGGACCGCGTGATCGCGGTTTTGCGCGACACGATGGCCTAACGCCCCTCTCAGCGCGAGTCCGCGAGCGCGAGGCTCTCGAATTCGGCGAGCGAAGCTTCATCGGCATCGCCCGCTACCCGAGCCCGGACAATGCGGCGCAGAATCGCCTCTGCTTCGCGCGAGGCAGCCTGGTCTCGGCCGTCTTCTCGCATGTGCACAAGCAGGTGCGCGCGTGCCTGAAGTGCCGAAATCGTCGCATCGCGGCGCAGATCAGGAGTGCTGTCGAGATCGTCGGCAACGCGCTCGGCGAGTGAGGCGACCTCAGCGTGAGCGGCAGCCTCCGCCCATGTGCGCCCCGCAATACTCAGCGTCTGCGCGCGGATCCGCTCGGCGTGCCACTGCCCGGCGAGGTCCCGAGCGCGGTCGGCAAGAATTTTCGCGCGGTTGACGGGGATGAGCGCTGCTTCGGGATCGCCCAGGGCGAGCCGGGCAATCGCGATCGACGACCACGCGTGAAAGCGGACGTGCACAGCGTGGACGCGGGAGGCGTTCTCCGCAACAGCAGCAAGCGGCGCTTCAACCGCGTCAGTCACGCCCGCGACAAGCGCCGTGCGCACGAGAGTCAGCCCCAGCTCAACCACGACATCGGGAATACTGGCAACGCCGCCGCCCCCTCGCGCGGCTTCACACCACGCGAACGCCTCTGCTGCGGCATCGTAGGCATCCGTCGGACCAAAAACGCGCGCCCTTCGCCCTGAACGCGCCGTCCCAGGATCAAGCACAGAAAGCGCGAACCTCTGCAAGAGAAGCGCTCGAAGAGCCTGGTGACGACCTTGCTCAGCCTCGAGCTTTTCGAGCGCAGCCCTGCATAACGCAGGCGACGGCGGCACAGCCGAAGTCACGATCTCGACCGCTCGCCGCTCAAACGATTCCGACGGTTGCCGCGCACACCACGCCTCCACGCGTGCACGCCGCTCGCGCGCGAAAGCTCGGCGATTGGCAACCGCAAAAAACGGCACGTGCCACGTGAAAAGCGAGCCGGCATCACATTCGCGCTCGGCTCGCTTTTTCATGGTCTCAGGCTATCAATCGCGAAATTTTACTTCTTAGCCTTCGCGATGATCGCTTTCACAAGGTCGGCTTTGAGCGTACCTGGCTTTTCACCGTCGCCCATCCACTCCTCACCATCGATGTACACCGTCGGGGTACCCACCTGGCGTTCCTGGCCGACCTCTTCAACGGTGGCGACGTAGTCGCGATATTTCTCGTCGAGGACGGCGTTCTTGACCTCTTCACTCGCGCCGGCCTTCACCGCGGCTTCGGCAACCTCGGCCGTATCGGGCGTGGGGTCCTCCGGCGATTCGGGCTGGAGCGCGAACATCGCGTCGTTCATGTCCCAGAACAGCTTCGGATCCTCAGCCCATGACGCGACAACGGCGCTCGCCGTATCGTTCGAGAAATTGAGGCCCGTGACCTTATCGAGCATCGGGCGCGGGTACACGCGATAGTTGATGTAGCCCTTCTCGACGAGCTCGCGAATGTCCTTATCCTGCGCCTCGGCAAAGAGCTTGCAGTGAGGGCAGCGGTAATCAACGAGCAACTCGACGGCCGGCCCCTTGGAATCGGGGTTGAACTCGAGGTAAGGCTTCGATTCGTCGAACGGCACGCTGACCGCAGCGCTCTGAGTGGGCTCGGGCAGGGCGGGGGTGGCGTCGGAACCGCCGGAGTCCGACGCTTTCCCGCCTTCCTTGCTCCCCGAATTTCCGCAGGCGGCAAGGAGTGCCGCGGCGGTCGCGCCACCAGCAAAAATCGCGGCGCGGCGGGTGGTGACAAGGCGGCTCAGGGCAGGTTCGTGCGAAGTCTTGTGACTATCCATGGAGCTATTGTGGCGCCTCCGGTTGAAGAAGCCTCGGGACTCATGGGGACTGAGACGAAAATCGTGAGAAATGTTCACGATGTGGGCAGCGAGTGGAGCGGAGCAGAGCGCTCACGTGAAGCCGGAAGTTCCATGACGATAGCTTCGTGGCGAAGGCCCGAATCACTGGTCCACTCTTTCGTTTCCCCCGTGCGCGCGTACCCAAGGCGCCCCCAAAACGGGAGGACCTCGGCGTTGGTGTCGACGACCGTGGTGAGGCGCCACCGCCCGGGAAACTCGGTGCGAAGTGCGTGGTGAAAGGCACGGGCGAGCCCACGACCTTGATGGCTTGTACGCAGCTGAAGAAGGCCGAGATACGCGATGTCCGGGGACGGCCACCCCGCGACAAACGAGGCGACTCCCGCGAGTTCGTCGTCGACCCACAGGCCCATAACATGGTGATCATCGGCGCCCACCTCGGGCGGTTTGTCGTTCAGGAGCGAGGCCACAGTGCGGGAATCGGTTTTCTCGCCGTTGACGCGCATCGCGTAGCCGCCGTCGTCCTGGAGAACGCGAAGAATCTCGTCACTATCGGTCGAATCGAGGGAGCGAACCACGAACATTGAGGATCGCCCCTTTCTCGCGGTTATTGAGCGGCGGCTGGCCGCCAATTATGCCGCAGGGCAGACGAAATCGATCGCTGCAGCGGCGATCACCTCGACATCACGATCAGGGGCGGACGTGTGCGACCACGCCATGTTGAGATAAGCAATGGCCTCTTCTGGCCCGATAGGGGAACCCCACTGTCGCATGTCCTCGGTCGTGTGCGCGTCCGAGACGAGGGTGACGTCGTAGCCACGAGCGAGACCCCCGTGGATCGTGCAACGGATGCAGGCGTCCGTCATTGCACCACACACGATAATTTTGCCGGCGTCAAGTTTCGCAAGCTCAGCCTCGAGGGTCGTGTCTTCGAATGAGTCTCCGTAGCGCTTGAGGACTCGCGGCTCGCTTTGTTCGGGTTGAAGCTCGGCGGTCACTTGCCACACGTCGCTGCCCTCTGGAAATTCGTCGCTGCAATGCTGCACCCAGACCACAGGGGCCCCAGCCTCCCTCGCCGAAGTCACCAGGTCGTTGATTCGGTCGACAACGGCGTCCCGGTCGTGGCAGGAGGAAAGAACACCCGTCTGGGCATCGACCACCACAAGCGCAGTCTCTTTGCGGTCTCTAAAAGTGCTCATTCGTTCGATCCTTCCTACGGCTGCACGGTCGAAGTTCGCTTGGGCCTCACACGACAAAAAGTAACTGCGCATAGCTGGGAAGTGACCCAATGAATACTCTCGGTCGAGGCACGGGGGATGGCAACGCATGCGAAAACCCCAGGCACGCCACACGCCTGGCGCTGCCTGGGGTCTTTCCTTTCCAGTGGAGCTAAGGGGAATCGAACCCCTGACCTTTTCATTGCGAACGAAACGCTCTACCAACTGAGCTATAGCCCCTGAACCGGATCCACTTTACCGCAACAGCGAGGCTCGCACCGAATCGCAGCGGTGACTTCCTCATCACGTTTGCCGCGCCCGCGCCTCGAGGGAGCAGCCAGCGGCCCCTTAGCATCGTGCCGTGAGTTCTTCTGCCCCGCTTGCTGCCCCACGCACCGACGCGCGCGCGATCCTCGCGCTCGCGATTCCCGCGCTCGGCGCGCTCGTTGCCGAGCCACTCTTTATCCTCGTGGATTCCGCATTTGTGGGGCACGTGTCCACGGCTGCCCTCGCCGGCCTCTCGATCGCCTCGACGATCCTCACAACCGTCGTGGGCCTCGCGATCTTCCTCGCGTACTCGACGACCGCGGCGGTTGCGCGCGCCGTAGGAGCGGGGAACATGACCCGCGCCCTCACGAAGGGCATCGATGCCACGTGGCTCGCCGCACTCATCGGCCTCGCGTGCGCGCTCGTGCTTGGCTTCGGGGCGGATGTTGTGATCGGCCTGTTCGGCCCTCGCCCCGAGGTCGCACACGAGGCGGCAACCTACTTGCAGATCTCCGCCGCAGGCCTGCCAGCGATGCTCATGATCCAAGCGGCGCTCGGGCTCGTGCGCGGCCTCCAGGACACGCGCATCACGCTCATCATCGCGGGCGTCGGTGCGGCGCTCAACGTGCCGATCAACTGGGTGCTCATCTTCGGCCTCAACCTCGGGATTGCGGGTTCGGCGATCGGCACACTCATCTGCCAGTGGGCTATGGCCGCGTGGTACATCGGCATCATCGTGCGCGGGGCCCGACGCCACTCGGTGAGCCTCGCCCCGAACTTCTCGGGCGTGAACTCGGCGTGGCGGGAGGGTCGTTGGCTCTTCATCCGCTCCGTGACGATGCGCGTCGTGCTCCTCACGGCCACGGCCATCGCGATCAAACTCGGCGAGGTCACGCTCGCGGCGCATCAGCTCATGAACTCCGTTTTCTCCCTCACGGCGCTCGCCCTCGATTCCCTCGCGATCGCGGCGCAAGCGCTCACCGGTAAGCATCTCGGGGCGGGCGACCGCAAGAGCGTCGAGTCCGTGACGCGTACGCTCGTGCGCTGGTCTTTCGTCGGCGGGATCGCCGTCGCCGCCGTGCTCCTTCTCGCGTCGTTCGTGCTCCCCCAAGTGTTTACGCCCGATCCCGCGGTGCAGCGCTCGCTCACGTGGGCGCTTGTCGTGCTGCTCATCGCGCAGCCGCTCGCGGGCTACGTGTTCGTGCTCGACGGGGTCTACATGGGTGCTGGCGACGCCCGCTACCTCGGGCTCGCCGGGCTCGTCACGATGGGTGCGTATATCCCTTTTGCCCTGGGACTCTGGTGGGTGTCCGACGCCGGCCTGCTTCCCGCCGATTCCCCATTCGCACTGGCGCTGCTGTGGGCCATTTTCACGTTCGTGTTCCTGGCTTCGCGCGCCGCGACGCTCTGGTGGCGCGGACGAACCGACGCGTGGATGCACCTCGAAGAACACGAGGGCCTCGAGGCGTAGGCAACCGTCGGAATCGGACTACGGGACGCTCGCCTGCACGAGCCTGCCGTGCCCACGCACCGTAAGCTGTCCTTCGCTCGCGGCGATGAAGACGGCCTCGCCCCGCTCAAGCGTGTCCACTCCCGCCGAGGTTTCGAGGGTGAGTGACCCCTCGACGCACAACACGATGCGCGGGCCAGTGCCCACGAGCGTTTGGGCCGACGGATCATCGCGGACTTCGCTCGTGAAGGTTGAGAGCTCGAAGTCGTCGATCGGCGCGAAGTACGCGCTCGTGGCATCGCTCAGGCGCTCTGGCGCGATGCGGATCGGCGGGGCGGCGGTCACGGAGACGCATTGGAGAAGCTCGTCGGCGTCGACCTTCTTGGGGGTGATGCCCGCGCGCAGCACGTTGTCACTCGACGCCATGATTTCGACCGCGAAACCGCTCAAATACGAATGCAGAGCGCCAGCGGGAACAAACATCGCTTCGCCCGGTTTAAGCGACACGGGATTGAGCAGAAGCGTTGCGGCGACGCCTGGATCGCCCGGGTATTTCTCGTTAAGCAGCGCCACGGCTCGGTCAATGCGAGGGGAAGGCGAGCGGTGCGACTCGAGCCGCGCCGCACATTCGTTGGCAAGCACCGTGATTTCGGACGGCTCCGGGCGCATGGCAGGGGCGACGAGCATGCGAAAAGCCGCGCGCATCCCGTGCGCGCTCGGCTGCGCAACCAGGAGGTCGAGCATGCGTTTCGCGAGCGGTGCCTCGAGCCCCTCGAGGATCGAGGCGGCCTTGCGCGGGGTGCGGAATCCGCACAGCGCCTCGAAGGGTTCGAGGGCGAGGACCATTTCTGGTTTGTGGTTCGCATCGCGGTAGTTGCGCTCGGGAGAGTCCAGCGGGAGGCCCGCGGCGTTCTCCGCTGCGAAGCATTCGCGCGCATGCTCTCGCGTGGGGTGCACCTGGAGTGAGAGAGGCTCCGCGGGCGCGATGAGTTTCATCAGGTACGGCAGTGCGCCATCAAACGCACGCGCGACGGAATCGCCAAGCATCCCTTCGGGGTCGGCGCTGACCGCTTCGTTGAGCGCGAGATTGCTCGGGGCCACGGTGGCGGGAGCGAGCGGGTGGGCACCGAACCACAGTTCGGCCCACGGCTCGCCGTCGGCTACCGTTCGAAGGAACTGTGGCAGAACTGTAGGCGAGCCCCACGCGTAGCGCTGGCGATGGCCGTTAATTCGCCGCATCCTCTGCCTTCCGCCGCCAAGGTGTTACAAGAATCAATCCTAAACATATCCCCCACCCCATAAGGATCCCTTTGGGCGCCTGTAGACTTGCAGGCATGGATCCTCGCAGACTCGTGATCTTCAACAGGGTGGTCACCAAAGGCTCGATTGGTGCTGCGGCGCGTGAGCTCGGCTGGACTCAACCCGCGGTCTCACAGCACATCGCGGCCCTCGAAAAGGACACGGGCATGCAGCTCGTCGTGCGCGGTTCGGGTGGCGTGACCCCCACCGAGGCTGGGGCACGTCTCGCCGTGCACGCCGCCGCTATCGCGGCGAACCTCGAGGCAGCGGAGACTGAAATGAACGACCTCGCCGCCCTGAAGAAGGGGCTCGTGCGCTGCGCGGCCTTCCCCTCGGCCGCCGCCATGCTGCTACCGCCAACCCTCGCCCGCATGGACAAGGACTACCCCGGCATCGAGCTCGGCTTCACCGAGTGCGAGCCGCCAGAGGCGCTCGAAGGGGTGCGCGGCAATAACTTCGACGTGGCAATGATCTTCCGCTACGCGCAAACCCCGGCTGACGAAAACGAGTCACTCGAGTGGACGCCCATACTCGCCGATCCCGTGCGCCTCATCCTGCCGCGAGATCATCCCCTCGCTTCGCGCGATGACATCTCGATGAGGGACCTCAAGAACGAGGCGTGGGTTGCGGGATGCGATCGCTGCAGCGCGAACCTCCGCCACCACGCGCAGGTCGCGGGCTTCACGCCAAACATTCGGTACTGCACGGACGATTCGACGGTCGCGCAGCGCCTCGTGGGGCACGGCACGGGCGTCGTGGCGCTCCTCCCCGAAATTGCGCTTGAGGCCTACCCCAACGACACAGTCGTGATCAAAGAAGTCACTGAACTCGACAATCGCGTGATCGGAATCGTGAACCGGCCCGGCGCCCTCAAGATTCCCGCGATCGCAGCGTTCGTCAATACCCTCCGGCACAACGCGAACGCCCACGGCTGCACGCTCACCCACGCCCACGTCCACCTTGATACGGGCGATCTCAGTGAACTCGAGGCGCTCGCCGACATCGAGGCCAGTGCGCGGGAAGGAGCCGAACAATGACCACTCGCAATCGCCCGCACGGCCCATCCGCGATCCGCCTGTGGGCCCGCACATTCATGTTTCTGCTCGTGGGGGCCATTGCCGCGGCGATCTGTGCGTACTACGGGTGGTGGATCACGATGACGATCACCCTCGTGCCGACGCTCTTCTTCGCGTGGTGGGTCTCCCCCGTTCGCAAAGGCCAACACACGCCGTGGCTCGAGGCGCTGCAACGCCGCGCCCCGGATCACGCGATCATCGTGTGGTCACCGGTCAGCCGGCACAGTGCTCAAATCCAGATCGGCCTCCAGCCAACCGACCCCCGCACGACGTGGGTGAACTTCCACCAGGACACCGAGGCGTGGGCGTTCGCGCAGCAGCACGGCGGTTTCGCGGCGCTGCCCATCGCTATCGTGGGCGAGACGATCCTTGAGGGTGCGACCTCGGGCCAAGTTTTCGATGCCCTTGAGAGCACACCCGCCGCGGGCACTAGCGAATCCGGCGAAGAGCCCTCGCGCTAGATCCAGTCGAGGAAGCGGCGCACGTACTCGTCCCACACCGCCCATTCGTGGGCGCCGGGCGTGTACGTCACCTCGTGAGCGTGGCCGCGCTCTTCGAGCGTCCGCACGAATGTGCGCGTCTCTTCGAGCAGGAAATCCTCCGTCCCACACCCGATCCAGAGCCGCGGGAGCGATCCCGGCTCGGCAGCGCGCGCGAGCGCATTCACGTCATCGATTGCGGGGAACTTCCCCTGCTCGACGCCCTCGAAGAACGGCTCGTACACGCTGCCGGCCTCGGGCGTGAGGCCCTGCCCCCACACGCGCGCGGGCATCGCATGCCCGAACTCGGTGTAGTCGCGCTGGGCGACCGCGAGCGCGCCCGAGAATGAGCCTGCCGCAGCGAAGCGTTCGGGCTGGTTGAGCGCGAGTTTCATCGCGCCAAAGCCTCCCATTGAGAGGCCGGCAACGAACGTGTCCTCGCGGGCCGTCGAGACGCGGAAGGTCTGGTTGATGAGGGCGGGAAGCTCCTCGCTTACGTACGTCCAGTATTTTTCGCCGAGCACTTCGTCGGCATAGAACGAACGGCGCACCTCGGGCATGACCACGCAGATCCCCTTCGCGGAGGCGTAGCGCTCGATGCTCGTACGGCGCGTCCATCCCGTGCAGTCATCGCTCAGACCGTGCAGGAGGTACAGGACCCGAACGTGCGGCTCGCCGTTGTCGTCGAGGTCGATCCCTCCCGCCATGCCGATCTGGCCATCGGTCTGCTGCGGATAGAGCACAACGGCGCTCGTTCCCATGCCGAGGGCGGGCGAGTGGAAATCCATGCGTGAGTGAATCATGGCTCCAGCGTAGTCGCCGCTCCACACTCACACCCATCCACATTTGACTAGGGGCGCTAGTCTTGAACATCAAGGGGCTCTAGATTTACCCTATGGTCAAGCCAATAAAGTACCGCGACGCTGCCAAGGTGCTTCGGGCACGAGGGTGGAGACATGACAGTACGCGTGGCTCGCACGAGAAGTGGAAGCACCCCTTGAACCCTTCCCCGATCATCCTTCCAGCTCATCCAGAAATTTCGCCGGGCGTCATTCGAAGCATCGCACGAACGCTCGGCTCCCAAGCACCGAAAGAGTGGAGGTAGCACTCATGGTGGCTTCGCCATTTCACGTCCTTGCTCGCCGCGAAGGTCGATGGTGGGTTGTCGAGATTCCGGCCCTCGATATCGCGACTCAAACACGCAACCTCAAGGATGCCCGCGCCGTCGCAGCCGAGGCCATCGGCCTTTACCTCGATGTCGACGAATCAAAGGTGACCGTCGATCTCTCGATCCAGCTTCCGCGCGACGTGAGCTCGACATGGCAAAAAGCCCGCGACCTTGAGGAAGAGTCTCGAAAGACTTCCGCCGAGGCGGCCCGCCTCTCACGCGCTGCCGTCCGCACCTTGCGCGCAAGCGGCATGAGCCAACGCGACACCGCGGAGGCACTCGGCCTTTCGTATCAGCGCATCGCCCAGCTCGAGAAACAGACCGCCCCCACCTAGTGAAACAGCCCACATAAAACGGGAGCCGCCGGTAAAATCGTGCAGGCCATGCACAAAAACTCCGCGACCTCGCACCCGCATCCGATGATCCGGCTGTGGCGAATCGTTCGGCCCATACGCGTCCGTCTCATGCTCGGTCTCGTGTGCGCGATCGGCAGCGCGGTACTCGGGCTCATGATTCCTCAGGTGCTCGAGCGCCTCGTGAATTCCGACCTCGTCCAGGGTGGCACCGCAACAGCCGTGTGGACCGCGGGCGCAACCGTGCTCGTGCTCGGTATTTTCGAGGCCCTCCTCCTGTTCCTCCGCCGCGTCTTTGCGCTCGTTCCCGCAACCGCCATCGAACGCGACATGCGCACCGATCTCTACGACAAAATCCAGGACATGCCCGTCGCCTTCCACGACCAATGGAGTTCAGGGCAGCTACTCTCGCGCGCGATGAGCGACACGAACCTCATCCGCCGCTGGATCGCGTTCGGCGTCATCATGGGCGTGACCACGGCCGTCACGACCATCGTGGGCATCGCACTACTCATCCGCGCGAGCTGGATCCTCGCTCTCGTATTCGTTGCAGCGGCCATCCCCATCGGGATCTTCTCGTTCCGCTTCAACCGGCAGTTCTCCACCCTCTCTCGTCTCTCGCAGGACCAAAACGGCGACCTCGCCACCACAATCGAACAATCCGTCCAGGGCATCCGCGTACTCAAAGCCTTTGGCCGCGGCCCCACGGCTCTCGAACAGTTCACCCTCCAGGCGGACGAGCTTCGCGGCACCGAGGTCAAAAAGGCCACCGCGATCGCGCGCTTCGACATGCTCATGTACGGCCTTCCAGAGATTGCCACCTCCATCAGCCTCCTCCTCGGCATCTACCTCACGGCACACGGCCACATGAACCTCGGCCAATTGAGCGCCTACTTCGTGACTGCCGTGCTTGTCACGGGCCCCGTGCGCATGCTCGGCCAGCTGTTCGGCATGCTCATCAATACGAACACCGCGCTCGACCGCTACTTCGACGTCATGGACGCCCCGAACACCATCGCCGATCCCGAGACGCCGACGCTCGAGCCCGGGCACTCGTTCTCAGGGAGACTCGCCCTCCACGACGTCCACTTCCGCTACTCCGACTCCCCCGCGCACATGCCCGATCTCATCGACGGGGCGAGCCTCGAGATCGAACCGGGCGAGACCATGGCACTGGTGGGCATCACAGGCTCCGGCAAATCCACCCTGCTCCAGCTCGTGCCGCGCCTCTACGACGTCACCTCGGGCTCGATCACGATCGACGGTCACGATGTGCGCGACATCCCCCTCGACACCCTCCACCGGATCACGGCCTTCGCGTTCGAAGACGCAACGCTTTTCAGCGATTCCGTTCGCGACAACGTGCTCCTTGGGGCACCCGGGTACGAAAGAACCGTCGGAACCGTCGAGTTTGCGGACAGGCTCTTTGGTTCCGACGGAACCGTGCCCCCGGTGACGCGCACGTCCACGCGAAGCGCCGGGCTCGACCGGGCCCTCGAACTCGCCCTCGACACCGCCGACGCGCGCTACGCCTACGACTTGCCCGAGGGCATCGAGACCCACATCGGCGAGGAGGGAATGAGCCTTTCGGGCGGCCAGCGCCAGCGCCTCGCCCTCGCGCGAGCAATCGCTGCGAAACCCACGGTGCTCCTCCTCGACGACCCGCTCTCCGCCCTGGATACGAAAACCGAGGAGCGCGTCACGGAGCGGCTGCGAGAGGTGCTCTCGCACACGACAACTCTCATCGTCGCGCACCGCACGTCGACCGTGGCGCTCGCGGACCGCGTCGCACTCCTCGAGGATGGCCGCATCACGGCTGTCGGCACACACACGCAGCTCATGGCCTCGAGCGAACGCTACCGCTACGTGATCGCGAACCAGGAAGAAGAGGCGCGAGGAAACCGAAACCTGACGCGGGTCGCGACGGAAACGGGAAGCCTCGAGGTCGCCGAGATTCGCAAAGCGGTTGACGAGATGGGAGGTGCGCGATGAGCCAAGCGGTCGAAGAAGAAGATCACGAGCTCACGAGGGAAGAAAACCGCGCCTCGCGCAAGCGCTCGCTTACGCTGCTGCGCGAGCTACTCGCGCCCGAAAAGGGCTCGATCATACTTGTCGCCATCATGGTGGTTCTCGCGCAGGCCGCTGTCGTGGCAGGCCCCGCGATTCTCGCGTGGGGCATCGACCACGGACTCCCCGCACTCATCAACGGCGACGCGCTGCCCGCACTCGGCGCGGCCGGGCTCCACGCGGCGTGTGCAATTCTCGCCGCGCTCCTCACGTTTGCCTTCACCCGCCAGTCCTCGGTGATCGGCCAAAGGCTCCTGCTCGAGCTGCGCCGCCGCGTTTTCCGGCACACGCAGCGCCTTTCTCTCGAGTTCCACGAACGCTATACCTCCGGGCGCATCGTCTCTCGCCAAACGTCCGACATGGAGGCCCTGCGCGAGCTTCTCGAGTTCGGCGTGCCGATCCTCATCGGCTCGAGCCTCTCGATGGTTCTCACCGCCGCATCGATCGTCGCGATGGACTGGCCAACCGGGCTCATCATGCTCGTGCTGCTCATCCCGTGCATCGCCCTCACCGTGTGGTTCCAGGTGCGCTCGCGCATCGCCTATCGCGGCATGCGCACCCACTCGGCAGCCCTCATCGTGCAGTTCGTCGAGGCGATGAACGGTATCCGCGCCGTCAAGGCCTTCCGCAAGGAGGAATCGAACTCGCGCGAATACCGCGCGCTCGCCGAAAACTATCGGCGCGCGACCCTCAACTCGATCTCCGTGTTCGGCATCTACCAGCCCGCGCTGCGCCTCCTCGCGAACGTCACGGTCGCGGCGGTCCTCGTCGTGGGCGGCTTCCGCGTCCTCGCGGGCGACTTGAGCGTGGGCGTGCTCCTCGCCCTCGTGCTGTACGCGAGGCGCTTCTTCCAGCCCGTCGATGAGATCGCGAACTTCTACAACTCGTTCCAGTCGGCCACGGCGGCACTCGAGAAGATCAGCGCGCTTTTGTGGGAGGTTCCGACGGTTGCCGAGCCCACCGTCGCGCACGCAAAATCTATTGCGAGCGGCCGCGGGGCAATTCAGTTCACGGATGCCGAGTTTCGCTATAGCGAGGATGGCCCCCTCGTGCTCAAGCCCCTCGATCTCACGATTCCCGCAGGCCAGACCGTCGCACTCGTCGGGCAGACGGGTGCGGGCAAGTCGACCATCGCGAAGCTCGTCTCGCGTTTTTACGACGTCACGCAGGGCTCCGTGGAGCTCGACGGTGTCGATCTTCGCGACCTCACGAGCGAGGAACTCACGCGCAATGTCGTGATGGTGACCCAAGAGGCGTACCTGTTCAGCGGCACCGTTGCCGACAACATCGAGTTAGGGCGGCCCGGCGCAAGCCGCGAAGAGATCGTGCGCGCGGCCAAAGCGATCGGCGCGCACGAGTTCATCGAGGCCCTCCCCTACGGCTACGACACCGACGTGAGCAAGCGCGGCGGGCGCGTCTCCGCTGGTCAGCGTCAGCTCATTTCGTTCGCGCGTGCGTTCCTCGCGAACCCGAACGTGCTCATCCTCGACGAAGCGACGAGTTCGCTCGACTTGCCGAGTGAACGCCTCGTGCAGGAGGGCCTCACGAAGCTCCTCGGCAACCGCACGGCGATCATCATCGCTCACCGCCTCTCGACCGTGATGATCGCGGACCGTGTGCTCGTGCTCCACGATGGGGTCGTGGTCGAAGACGACGCCCCCAGGGCGCTCATCGAGCAGGGAGGCCGCTTCGCCGCCCTCTACAAGGCGTGGCAGGATTCGCTCTAGGCTTCCCCTCTTCGCGCACGAGGACGCACCCGGGTTCACTCCGCTCTATGGCTGTGAACTGCAATGTTCCCGATCTCCATGAGTCGCATCGAGGTTGCCGCTGCACGCTCGAGGTTGCGCGGACCGTCATTGAGGGCCTCTTCGAGAGTCGTCACTCCCTGCACGATCGGCGCGAGAGCGCTCACACCATGAGCGTAAAGCACCTCGGCGCCCTCGCCAATGCGTCCCGCGAAGGCCACGCACGGCACGCCGTGGCGCCTTGCGAGAGCGGCGACACCCGCGGGGGCCTTACCGTTAAGCGTCTGCGCGTCAATCGATCCCTCGCCGGTGAGGACAAGATCGGCGTGCGCAATCGTTCTTTCGAGGCTCACCGTACGCGCGACGAGATCGAAACCCGGCTCGAATCGCGCATCGAGGAACGTCGCGAGGGCCCAGCCGAGCCCACCCGCGGCGCCAGCACCGGGCTCGGTTGCATGAGCCCGGGCGCCAAGGGAAGGGTCCGACGCTTCCGCAGCCTCCACGAGTTCCCCGAGGAAACCCTCGAGCTTCGCCACCGTGGCGGGATCCGCGCCCTTTTGCGGGCCGAAGACCGCGCTTGCACCACTCGTGCCAAGGAGCGGGTTCGTCACGTCGCACGCGACCTCGATGCTGACCTCAAAGAGCCGAGGATCGAGGCCGCTCACGTCGATGCGGGCAAGGCACCCGGCTAGAGAGGCGGGTACGGGGGGAAGCGGGCGGCCGTCGGAATCAAGAAACCGCGCGCCGAGCGCACCGAGCATCCCCACCCCGCCATCATTCGTTGCGGAGCCGCCAAGGCCGATGATGAGCCGGCCGCCCTCGCCAAGCCGATCGAGCGCGGAGGAGATGAGTTCGCCGACGCCGCGCGTGCTCGCGCTCAATGGGTCGCGCTCCCCCGGTTGAAGGTGCATGAGTCCCGCGGCGCTCGCCATCTCGAGGACCGCTGTGGACGGTTGCGCGTTCGGGGCGAGGCCGTACTCTGCGCTCACGGGGCGGCCGAGGGCATCCGCAACGGTGACGGAATGGAGGGTGGCCCCGAGCGCTGTCCCGAGGGAGGCAGTGAAACCCTCGCCACCGTCGGACACCGGAGCAAGCGTGCACGCCGCCCCCGGAATAACCGCGCGCACTCCTCGCGCGATCGTCTCAGCCGCCTCGCGCGCACTCATCGATTCTTTAAAGGAATCGGGCGCGATCAGAACCCTCACCGCGGGCCTCCCTACTCCTGCCCTTTTAATCTGGGCGTTCTTCGACAGCTCTCTCACAGAGAAAGTACCGCTCCTCCCGACGAAACCGTCAAGGGGGTAACGTGGAATTATGTCGCAAACTGAGAACCCCGAGTCGACCCTGCCTTCGAGTCCCCGCGAAATTCTCGAAGCTCTCGTGCGTATCGACAGCACCTCCCACACGGGGAACCTCGACACGATCATGCTTCTGCAGCGGATCTTCGCGAGCAAGGGCGTCACTACCCACGTGTTCCGCGAAGAGGACGGTCTCGATGCGAACCTCGTGGCCGTATTCCCCGCGGCGGGAGAAACCGCTGGTGATAGCACAGACCGTGCGGCAAAGGACGTACTCGGTCGCGACTACGGCACCGGGCGCGGCGGCGTGAACCGGCTCGATGGTGAGAGCACACCCGTGCACGTGCAGGTCGCAGAGCGCCGCGGCATCCTCATCGCTGGCCACACCGATTGCGTGCCCGTCACGGGGCAGAACTGGAGCAGCGATCCCTTCGAGCCCACCGAGCGGGACGGAAAACTCTATGGTCGCGGCACCGCCGACATGAAGGGGTACCTCGCGACCTTCACGGCCCTCGCCGACCGCTTCCTCGCGGCCGAGCTGACCGAACCCGTCTACCTCGCGGCGACGTGGGACGAAGAAACGAGCTGCAACGGTGCGCGCGAACTCGTCAAGCAACTCGAAACCCTCGATATTGCGCCGCGCATCGCCTACGTCGGTGAGCCCACGATGATGGACGTCATCACCGGCCACAAGTCGATGAACGCGTTCGAAGCGGACTTCCGCGGGATTGCGGCGCACTCGAGCCTCCTGCCCCGAGGTCTCAACGCGAACCGCTACGCAGCGGAGTTCACGACCTGGTTCCACGAAGAAATCATCGACCGCGGCGTAGCCGAAGGCCCGAACGATCCCGCCTTCCTCGTCCCCCACATCACGGGCGGTGTGAACCGCTTCGATGGCGGCAACGCGATCAACACGGTCGGGGCGCACGCCCACCTGCTCTTCGAATACCGCGCCCTGCCAAGCGACGACGCGATCGCGATCGCCCGCCGCATCCAAGCGAAGATCGCCGAACTCGACGACGAGATGAAGCAGGCAATTCCCGCCGATCCGGCCGATCCCGAGCAAGCGAAAAACGTCGGCGCGAGCCTCACGATCCGCTCGCTTCTCTACCCGCTCGATTGCGGGACCGACGGTGACGCCGCACAGCTCGCGCGCGAACTCGGCATGACCATCAGCCCCACGAAGGTCACGTACGGCACTGAGTCAGGCATCTACGAGGCCGCGGGCATGAGTGCCGTCGTGATCGGCCCCGGCGACATCGCCCAGGCCCACGGCGCCAAGGAATACGTTGACCTCGAACAAATCGACAAATGCGAGGCGTTCTTCCTCGCCCTCCTCGAGAACCTGAGCGCCTCGTAGCTCAAGCGTCGCGAGAACCCCACTTCACCACACTCGACCAATCAGAAAGGCACGCAGTGAACAGCAAGCCGGCGTCGAAACACGACCTGCCCGCGCCCAAACCGGGCACCCCACGAAAAATCCTTGAGCAGGGAACCTTCCGCGAATACAGCCGCGTCGAAGAAATCCTCACGAAGGAATCGGCGGGCGGCATTGCTCTCGTCATCGCGACGATCCTCGCGCTCATCTGCGCGAACTCCCCGCTCGCGGACCTCTACTTCACCATCCGCGACGCCCACTTCGGCTTCGACCTCGGATGGCTGAACCTCAACCTCTCGGTTGCACACTGGGCAGCCGACGGTCTCCTCGCCGTGTTCTTCTTCCTCGTAGGCCTCGAGCTCAAGCACGAGTTCGTGCGTGGCGACCTGCGCGACCCGAAGCTTGCCCTCGTGCCGATGCTCGCCGCGGCCGGTGGCGTCGCGGTACCCGCAATCATCTACACGCTCGTGAACCTCGGTGGTCCCGAAGCTTCCCACAACGGATGGGCGATTCCCGCCGCGACCGACATTGCGTTCGCCGTTGCGGTGCTCACCCTGATCGGCTCGAAGCTTCCCGCCGCCTTGCGCACCTTCCTCCTCACCCTCGCCGTTGTCGACGACCTCATCGCCATCCTCATCATCGCGATCTTCTACGCGGAGGAAACGAAGTTCGTGTACCTCCTCGCGGCAATCCCCGTCATCGCGATCTACGCGCTCGTCGCCTACAAGGCCGAATGGCTGTTCAAGAAGCACTACTCTGCGGCCTGGATGATCCTCTTCCCGCTCGCGGTCATCACGTGGATCCTGTTCTACAACTCGGGCGTGCACGCCACCATCGCGGGCGTCGTACTCGCGTTCTGCGTGCCCGTCCATGCCCGCAGCGCCTACGGCAGCCAGCATTCGCTCGCCGAAACCCTCGAGCACAGGCTTCGCCCGTTCTCGACTGGCGTTGCCGTTCCCGTGTTCGCATTCTTCAGCGCTGGCGTCGCCGTGGGCGGCTTGAGCGGTCTTCTCGACGCCTGGACCACGACCGTCGCCCTCGGCGTCATCGTGGGCCTCGTGTGCGGCAAGATGCTCGGCATCACGGGTACGACCTTCCTCGTCACGAAGCTGACGAAGGCGAACCTGGACGACGAGATCAAGTGGATCGACCTCATCGGCATGTCCGCCATCGCCGGTATCGGCTTCACCGTGTCGCTTCTCGTTGCTGAGCTGAGCTTCGATCCCTCGAGCCCGCTCGTGGAAGACGCAAAGGTCGGGGTGCTGACCGCTTCGCTCCTCGCCGCGATCGTCGGCTCGATTCTTCTTATCCCCCGCAACAACCACTACAAGAAGATCGCCGAACTCGAATCGCGAGACGAGAACCAGGACGGCATTCCCGACGTGTTCTCCGACGACACCTCGCGCACGTCGCAGCCATAGGGCTTCGCACACCGCCCGCATGAATGGGGCTCGGGTCACACGACCCGGGCCCCATTCGCACCTCAGCCTGTAGTGTGGGTGGCTGGTGTGCCGGGAAGTCTGGTCGGCACGGGCGAGGCTCCGGATGCTTCGCTCGTTGACAATGCCCGCCGAGCCCCAAGGACTCCCATGACGAGCAAGCACAAGAGCCGTACCGACGCGATCCTCGCCCGCGGCACCTACCGCGAACTCACGCGCATCGAAAAAATCCTCACGACCGAGACCACCGGTGGCCTCATCCTCGTCGGAGCGACCATCCTCGCACTCCTCCTCGCAAACTCCCCTGCCGCCGACGCCTACTTCTCCCTGCGCGACATGCACGTCGGTTTTTCGACAAGCTGGCTGGACCTCGACCTCTCCCTCGCACATTGGGCGGCCGACGGACTCCTCGCGATTTTCTTCTTCCTCGTAGGCCTCGAACTCAAGATGGAGCTCACGAAAGGAGACCTGCGTGATCCCCGCCGCGCGTTCGTGCCCGTCGCGGCCGCTGCGGGAGGCGTCGCGCTGCCGGCCCTGCTCTACTCGGCCATCAATGCGGCAAACCCCGAGACACTCGGTGGCTGGGCGATTCCCGCCGCAACCGACATTGCCTTCGCCGTCGCAGTCCTCGCAATCGTCGGCTCAAAGCTCCCCGCGGCGCTGCGCACCTTCCTCCTGACCCTCGCGATCGTCGATGACCTGATCGCCATCACGATCATCGCCGTGTTCTACTCGAGCGACCTCAAGCTCCACTACCTTGCCTTCGCGCTCATCCCTCTCGCGCTCTACTGGCTGGTCGCCAACAAGGCCGAGGCACTCTTTAAAAAGCACTACAGCGCCGCGTGGTTCGTTCTTCTCCCGCTCGGCCTCATCGTGTGGGCGCTCTTCTACAACTCCGGCATCCACGCGACGATCGCCGGCGTGGCCCTCGCCTTCATGATCCCGGTGAATCCGCTTTCGAAGTACGGCGAGCGCTACTCGCTTGCCGAAACGTTCGAGCACCGCTTCCGCCCGCTCTCCTCGGGCATCGCCGTGCCGATCTTTGCATTCTTTAGCGCGGGCGTCGCCGTCGGCGGCCTCAGCGGGCTCGCCGAGGCGTGGACCTCAAGCGTTGCGCTCGGGATCACCGTCGGTCTCGTCGCAGGAAAGATGCTCGGCATCGTGGGAACGACGTTCCTCGTGACGCGGATCCGAGGCGCAAACCTCGACCCCGACATTAAGTGGATCGACCTCACGGGTGTCGCGGCGCTCGCCGGCATCGGCTTCACCGTGTCACTCCTCGTGGCCGAGCTCAGCTTCGACGTTGCCAACCCCGCGCATGATTGGGCGAAGGTCGGCGTGCTCACCGCTTCGGTGCTCGCCGCGATCGTGGGCGCCGCCATCCTCACGCCGCGAAACGCCCGCTATGCGAAGATCGCCGAACGCGAAAAGGTCGATGTGAACCACGACGGCATCCCCGACGTGTTTGCCGACGATACTTCGCGCACGAAGTAGCCGCCGGGGAATAGACCGCCGCCTCTACTCGGCGGCGCCCTCCTCGCGCTGCGCGTAGTACGCGATGCGGTCGGTATGCACCCAAATGCGTGCCGCATCCGAGGTAAGCGTGAGAAGCGCGAGGGTGCTCAGCCCAACACCGAGCAGCTCGGTGGCACTCGCCGCTCCCGCGGGCTCGAGCGCGGCTACGCTAATGCGCGCAAGCGAGTCGAAGGCGAGAAGGGCCATGAGGCCGAGCCTCGCCCACCTGTTGCGACCAAGCATGAACAGGAACAGCAGGATCTGCCCCGCAACGAGCACGGTGAAAGGCAGAAGCGGGGCTTCGCCGAGCTGATCGAAGCCGAGGGCGCGCACGATGCCGTCGGCCTGCGCGGCCCCCGATCCCTTCGCCCACACGAGCCCCCACAGAGCCACCACCGCTGCCGCCTCAAGCGCGATCATGAGCCCGACGAACCCGATCGATGGGGGCGGCAGGTGGTGGTCGCCGACGTTGCGGAGTGCCTGCAGAAAATCCTCGCGAGCGCCATGCCATTCGCGCTCGAGCGACTGCATGAGTTCGCGCGGGCGCAGCGAGCGTCCACGCAGGTAGAAGATACCCGTGGCACGGTTGCGCGGCTGGATCACCGCGGTGGACCCGGTCGAGCGAGCCTCGGCGCCCGTCACGTCAACGACGGGCAAGTGACCGTCCGTGCGAAGCGGATCCCCGCCGCCGTTCCTGTGGTGGTAGGAGGTCGAATAATCCTTGATAACACCCACGGGAATAGCGTGGTCGGCGTGCAACAGAGTATCGACGACGTAGTTGCGTTCGACGTCCGTGTTTTCGTCGATCTTGTGCGTGATCTGGAACGTGAACCGCGAGAGGCCCACGCCCCGGTCGTACGTCGCTGCAGCAAGCCACGTGACGCGATGCCCGCCCGGCATGACCCAATTGTGCGGCACTCGCCAGAACCGAATGTGGTGACGCCTCAGAGTCGTTCCCCCCACCTCCTGCTGGTAGGCGAACTCGTGACGTCTACCGAAAAGGAAGAGCGAACTCACCGGCGCTTGCGGGTACGAGCGCCTCAGGAGGAAAGCAACCACGCTGCGGCGGGCGCTGTGCAGGGTGTTCTCCTCCGCGAGAACCCAGCCGGCCTTGCGCATCGCGACGTGGATATCCTCCTCCGAGCCCTCGAACGCGAGGTTCACGGGATCGCCGAGCAAACCGTCGGCCGTGCGCGTACGCCCCATGAAGTAGTCGGGAACGTACACGGCCGTGAGCGCCTGGTGAATGCGCGGGAGAGCGACGTAGGTAAACACGAGCCAAAACACGAGAAGGTTGACGAGGCGCCTCGGGTTGGTCGTGAGGCCCTGCCGCAGAAATACGTAGGCAAGCACGAGCGAGAGAACGGTCGCGAGCAGCACGAATAGGGCGTCAAGACGAGGGTAGATCTCGAGGCGCGGGCGGTCGTGGCTATGGCCGGCCGCG
The DNA here is from genome assembly GCF_001807345.1 of Dermabacter sp. HMSC06F07. Lineage (NCBI taxonomy): Bacteria > Bacillati > Actinomycetota > Actinomycetes > Micrococcales > Dermabacteraceae > Dermabacter > Dermabacter sp. HMSC06F07. Next base: position 29,682 of record NZ_KV788565.1, on the reverse strand, counting down.
TGATCATATTCGGGATACGTGAGCGGAACGGGCCGCTTCCACTTCGCGAACCGGGTGCGTTTCGTGTGCGGCGGGCGGGGCACGACGCGCGGTTTCTCCGGGAGAACGAGCGGTTGCGACGGTCGCCTCGCCTCAGCGCGTGCACGCCCCCCGTAAGCCTCCATGCCGCTCATTGTACGGGCGACGCCTCCCGATCCCGATGATTCAGGGACCGCCCGATGGAGATTTATAGGCTTGTGTGAGGCTTTAGGAAGAAGGATTCGATGACCTCTACGAGCGAGTTCGCGTCGACAAGCCCGCTGCTCACCCTCAATGATGGCAAGAAGATCCCCCAACTCGGCTTCGGGGTGTACAAGACTCCGAACGATGAGGTGGAGGCCGCGATCGAGTGTGCGTTTGAGGCCGGCTACCGGCACATCGATACCGCGAAGCTCTACGGCAACGAAGAGGGCGTGGGGCATGCCGTGCGAAACTCGGGCCTCGAGCGCTCGAGCGTGTTCGTCACGACGAAGGTGTGGAACGACGATCACGGGCGCGAGAAGACGCGCCGCGCATGTGAAGAGAGCCTCGAACGGCTCGGCCTCGACTACGTCGACCTCTACCTCATCCACTGGCCCATGCCCATGAACGGCCTCGCGGTCGACACCTGGGAGGAACTCATCAGGCTCCGCGAGGAGGACCTCGTGACCTCGATCGGCGTCGCGAACTTCCCGGCACAGCGCATCGACGAGCTGACGGAGGCGACGGGGGTTGTGCCCGTGCTGAACCAGATCGAGCTCAACCCCTATTTCGCACAAAACGACCTGCGCGAAGCCAATCGCGAACGTGGCGTGCTAAGCCAGGCCTGGGCGCCCCTTCATCGCGGCAAGGGCCTCTTCGACGAACCGATCATCCGCGAGATCGCCGAGCGCCTCGAGGCAACCCCCGCGCAGGTCGTGCTCGCGTGGCACCTCGCGCTCGGCACGATCGCGATCCCGAAGTCGGTGACGCCGAGCCGAATCCGCGAGAACTTCGGCGCGCTCAATGTGCGCCTCACGCCCGAGGACCTCGCGGCAATCGCGGCCCTCGACCGCGGCGAGGCCGGGCGAACCGGCTTCGACCCGGAAACCATGGAGCGAGGAGCCGGCTACCAAGGCTAGGCACCACGCACCGCAGCCCCGACAGTCCGTGACCGCCAACCGTAAGGAGACAACAATGGCCTACGAAAGCCCACTCACAACCCTGAACGACGGGAAGCATATCCCGCAGCTCGGCTTCGGCGTGTTCAAGGTTCCGAACGATGAAACCGCCGCCGCCGTCAAGGCCGCAATCGAGACCGGCTACCGCCACATCGACACCGCCGCCGTCTACGGCAACGAGGAGGGGGTGCGCCAGGGCATCGATGCCGCGGGCGTCGACCCGAAGGACCTTTTCATCACGACGAAGCTGTGGAACGCGAACCAGGGCTACGACGAGACAATGCGTGCCTTCGACGAGTCGATGGGCAAGCTCGGCCTCGACGTGCTCGATCTCTACCTCATCCACTGGGCGTGCCCGAGCTTCGGCCTCTACAACGACACGTGGAAGGCCTTCATCGAACTTCAGAAGCAAGGCCGCATCACCTCGATCGGTGTCTCCAACTTCCCCGCGGAAAACCTCGAGGATCTCATTGAGACGAGCGGCGTGACGCCCGTCCTCAACCAGATCGAGCTTCACCCCTACTTCAACCAAGCCGAGCTGCGTGTCACCAACACCAAGTACGGCGTAGCAACCGAGGCGTGGGGGCCGCTTGGCCAGGGCGGTGACGTCCTGAGCGATCCCGCGCTCGAGGCCATCGCGAAGGCTCATGACGCGAGCATCGCCCAGGTCATCCTCGCGTGGCACCGCCAGCTCGGCACCATTGCGATCCCGAAGTCGGTCACGCCTTCGCGCATCGCCGAGAACTGGGAGTCGCTTGGCCTCACGCTCAGCGGTGAGGAGATCGAGAAGATCAACGCCCTCTCGCGCGCCGACGGCCGCGGCGGTCCGGATCCGGCTACGGCGGATTTTAAGTAAACCGTCGGCGGCGAAGTTTCGTTCCGCCAAGCGGAAGGTAACAAGTTCACGAACACTGTGCGGAAACTGCCCGCGCCCTCTTCCCCGGGGGCGCGGGCCTTCCTATTTTAGAGGCATGAGTGACGCACGTACCCTTTCACGCACCGACTACACGTTCCGCGCACGCGGTCATTTCGCGCTTTCGCAAGACGAGGCGTGGGACCGCATGACCCAGCAGTGGCTGCCCGCGTGGCTCGGCCTTCAGTCGATCCCCCTCATGGTGGGCGGCCCCCTCGGCAAGAACCCCGGTAAGAACCGCCAGATCATCGGCAAAGTGCTCGGCTCGGCACTCGGGCACCGCATCCGCGTCGAGTACGACAGCCCGCTCGTGAGCGCTCGCATCATCGTGCAAGCGACCCTCATGGAGGACGAGGGCGCGACGGTCCTCGAGCTCGATGTGGAGAACGCTCCATCGCACGACGCACTCGAGACTCTCCGCGAGGTGTGGAGCGAGCGCGTCGCGGCTGCCGAAGCCGAAGTTGCTCGGGAACACGAGGCGCATCGAGCACTCTAAGCGCTCGCGAACCGCATACGCGAAAGCCCCGCCCGATTGGGCGGGGCATCCGCGCTGTTCACGCGTGAATGACATCCATGTAGTTCTCCCCAACCGTGGACAACATTGTGGATAACTCTGTTGAGGCGGAGCCCTACAAGCGTGAGACCCGGTCCAGCCGAAGCGGCGTCAGGCCAGGAAGCCCGCCTGTGCCGCGAGCCACCACTTGACCGCACACGCGGCGATCAGCAACACGACGATTCCCGCGATCACGCCGCCGTGAATGAGCGCCGATTTTTTCGCGACAGCAACCCGATCCGCGCCAGGTTCGGCGGTGGGTCGGGTTGCGAAGAAAAGGCCGACGGCTGCTGCCCCCACAACGAGGCCTCCAAGGTGGCCCTGCCACGAGATACCCGGGTAGAGAAAACCGATCACGAAGTTGAGCACGATAAGGATAAGAACCTGCGTGCTCTCCGCACCGAGGCGGCGTTGGAGGATCAGGAGCGCACCAAACAGGCCGAAAAGACCGCCCGAAGCGCCTACCGTACCCGTGAACCACGAATCCGTGCCGATGCTTGACAGAAGCAGCACGGCGGTGTGCCCGCCGAACACGCTCACGAGGAACACCGCGAGATAGCGCCAGTGGCCGAGCGAACGCTCAAGGAATTGACCCACGGCCCACAGGGCATACAGGTTGAGACCCACGTGCGCGATTCCCCCGTGGAGGAAGCCGCTCGTGAGGAAGGTCCACGGCATCGCGAGCGAGCGGAACGGCGCGAACATGAACCACTGCGAGAGCGTGCGGTCAAGCCCGATGAACTGGAGCGCGAAGATCACGGCGCACAGCCCCATGATCGCGTATGTCACGACGGGGAGGGTGCGCACGGGCTCGGCTCCCACAACGGTTCGCGGGGCACTCTGACGCTGACTGTGTTCGGCCTCGCTCACACAGTCGACGCAATGGACGCCGACGGCGGCCCGGCGCTGACATTCGACACACGCGGGGCGATCGCAGCGCTGGCAGCGGATAAGAGAGGGCCGATCCGGGTGGCGCGGGCACACGGAGTCCGTACTACTCGTGTAGTGCGGCTCTTCCGCGCCCGGCTGCGGATCGGCTCCTTTTCCGTAGCTCTGGGACATCGACGAAGTGAACCTTCGGGTCAGTCCTCGATGGTCACCGAGTTGATGACGACGTCTTCGAGCGGGCGATCACGCATGTCGGTATCGACCTTGGCAATCTCGTCGACGACCTTCTTCGAGGCATCGTCGGCAACCTCACCAAACACGGTGTGCTTGCCGTGCAGGTACTGGGTCGGGGCAACGGTGATGAAGAACTGCGAGCCGTTGGTGCCCGAGGGGCGGCCCGTGATGGCGTTCATGCGCTTACCGGCATTGGCCATCGCGAGAACGTAGGGCTCGTTGAAGTTCTTTTCCGAGATTTCATCGTCGAAGTTGTAGCCGGGGCCGCCGGTGCCGGTGCCGGTCGGGTCGCCGCCCTGGATCATGAAGCCATCGATGATGCGGTGGAAGATCACGCCGTCGTAGTAGGGGCGCTTTTCCTTGTCGCCCGTGACCGGGTTCGTGAATTCGCGCTCGCCCTTCGCGAGCTCAACGAAGTTCGCGACGGTCTTGGGGGCGTGGTGAGCGAACAGTTCGAGGCGAATATCGCCGTGATTCGTATGAAGCGTTGCAAACATGACTCGATCCTCCCACACCCTCGCTGAATATCGCCGGGTGGCACTCGGTCATTCTGCATAGAAACTGTGATCTACCGCGGCGCCGCTAGTAGGCTTAAGGCATCGCGGCGTGGCTACCACCCGCACTTCCAGACCGCCGCCGGGGTAGTCCGGCGCACGAACGAAAGGGTCAGCGATGGCTTTCACCAATTCCAAGCGCGAGGCCAAGAAGGCCGCGAAGAAGCACGCAAAGCACGCGAGGAAGCAGGCCGAAAAGCAGGCAAAGCGCGCGCAGAGCACGTGGTACAAGGCGCTCAACAACGCCGGGCCGCTCTTCAACGAGGCATCGAAGGAGGCGCGTAAGCGCGCCGAAAAGTTCTACGGCGACTACGCCCCCGAGGTTGAAAAGCGCGTACGCAAGGGCCTCGATGCAGGCCAGGCACGCGTGAGCGGGCTTTCGAGCCGCCTTTCTGATGAGTTCGATCGCAACGTCGGCCCGCGCGCTCGCAAGTTCCGCAGCGATTTCGAGGCTGACTACCTCCCCCGCGCTCGCCGCACGGCGGATGCCGCGAACACGACCCTCAGCGCGGTCGTTGCCGCCGCTGTGGATGCCGCTCGCGCCGAATGGGAGAAGGGCGCGCCCGAGATCCGCACCGCCGCCACCACGAGCCCCGTTGCCGACAAGAAGAAGTCGAAGGTCGGCACCGTCCTCGTCGTCCTCGGTATTGCCGCGGTTGCCGGCACCGCCGGCTACCTCGCCTGGCAGAAGACCCGCCCCGTCGAAGATCCGTGGGCCCCGCCCGCGGACTTCGCTCGCTCGCACTACCCCGCAGCTGGCGTGAGCGAAGAAGATTCGACCGAAGTTTCCGATTCGGTAGCTGCAGCCGAGGCCGGCGACGTCTCCGAGTCCCTCGCCGATGGCGAGAAGGAAAACACCCACAAGGGTGAGTGACACTCCGCCGCACAGCAGCACGAGCCCCGTTCCCCACGCCCGCCGTGGGAGCGGGGCTCTCTCGCACACCCTCGCGCCTCTCACGCCGGCGGATCTTCCGCACCTGTGGCTCCTCCACTCGGATCCGCGCACGTTCACGCTCGACACGATCGGGCCGCTCGAAACCGTCGACCAGATGCAGCGCGTCCTGGGCATGTGGCTCGACTCGCATGAGCGCGACGGCTTCGGTTACTGCGCCATCCGCGAGGCAGGATCGGGCGAGTTCCTCGGTGTCGCGGGGCTTTCCGCGATGCCGCTCGGGAAGCGCTGGGTCGCCAACACCTACGTGCGTTTAGCGCCGAGGGCCTGGGGAACCGGGGTCGCCACGGCCGCGCTCACGACGTGTCTTCGCGAGGTCGCCGCGCTCGACACCGCGCCGCGCGAGGCCGCGTTTATTACCGCGGAGCACAACCTTCCCGCGCGCCGCCTCGCCGAGCGCCTCGGCTTCATCCTCTCTTCCGAAAGCGACCCGACCGAATCTGGCGCCCACGTCGTCTACCTCCTCGATCTCCATGACCACACCTGATCCCCGCTCGCCCTTCGGTTTCGCGGGCCGCTACGCACCCTCGCCGAGCGGCGATCTGCACCTCGGCAACCTTCGTACGGCCATCCTCGCGTGGGTTTTTGCGCGCCGCACCGGCCGTCATTTCCTCATGCGCATGGAGGATCTCAACCGCGTGAAGGAAGGAAGCGCCGCGAGGCAGCTCGAGGACATGGAGGCGCTTGGCCTCGACTGGGACGGCCCTGTCGCCTGGCAGTCGACGCGACTTGACCTGTATCGACGGGTCGTGGCGGCCCTCGATGAACGCGGGCTCGTCTACGAGTGCTATTGCACCCGCCGCGAGATTCACGAGGCGCCGTCGGCCCCTCACGCCCCGCCTGGGGCGTACCCCGGAACATGCCGGGACCTCACCGAAGTCGAGCGGGAGGCCGGTCGCACGAAGATGCGCGCGCTGAATCGCGAGCCGTCGCTGCGACTGCGCGCGGATACGCACTCCTACGAGGTCACCGACCTGTACGCCGGGCACACCCTGGGCGACGTCGACGACTTCGTGCTCGTGCGCGGCGATGGGATGTTCGCCTACAACCTCGTGGCGGTGGTCGACGATATTGAGACGGGCGTCGATCAGGTCGTGCGCGGGGATGATCTCCTCAGCTCGAGTCCGCGCCAGGCCTACCTCACCGACCTACTCGCGCACGCCGCGCCCTGGCTTTTCCCGCACCCTGATCGCCTCGGCGCGGGCCCGACGGTCGCCGGGACAGCCTCGCCACCGCCTCCGTCAGCGCGCCTCTCCTACATTCACGTCCCGCGCGCCCTCAATACAGATGGGGCGAGGCTCGCCAAGCGAGACGGGGCCGTGACGCTCAGGGATCGCCTCGCCAAAGGCGAAAGCCCCGAGGCCGTCGCCGAAACCATCGGAGACTCCCTGGGGCTTCCGGGGTGCCGAAGCGCCCGCGACATCCTCGAGGCCTTCGACCCTGGCGCCTTGCCGCGAGCGCCATGGATCTACACGCCCGGCGAGTGACCCGGCGCCTAAATCACGCTCACGCCGAGCAGCGTACCGATGCCGTAGGAGACGGCCATCGCTGCCGTGCCGCCGAGAATCGTGCGGATCGTCGCCCGGCCCGCTTTCGCCTGGCCGAGGCGCGCCGAAATAGAGCCGGTGAGGGCGAGCGCGATGACAACCGCGAGAACGACAGCGGGGACTTTGAAGGCAACGGGCGTGACGAGCACGGCGATCAACGGGAGGAGGCCGCCGAGCGTGAATGCGATGAGTGAGGCAAAGGCGGCGCCGAGCGGCGATGCGATCGACTCTTCTTCAATGCCGTAGCGCACGCGGGCATGAGCGTCGAGCGCGTCGTGCGCGCTCATGCGTTCGGCGGCTTCGCGCGCAAGGTCTTCGGGGATCCCGGTCTCCTCGAGAGAGGCCGCGAGGGCTGCGAGTTCACGTTCCGGATCCGCGGCGAGACGCTGCCGCTCACGCTCGAGGAGCGAACGTTCGGTGTCTCGCTGCGTCGAAACGGACACGTACTCGCCCATCGCCATCGAGAGCGCGCCGGCACTGAGCGCGGCGGCACCCGCGATCGCGAGAGCGCCGAAGGTCGGGGTTGCGGCGGCGACGCCAACGACCATGCCGGCGACGGACACGATGCCATCGTTTGCGCCGAGCACACCGGCACGCAGGCGGTTGAGGTTCGCCGATGACGCGGCGCGGTCGTGGGTGTCCTCGGAGGAGGTTTCTGAGGCGGTGCTAGAGCTACTCATAGCTCTCACGCTACGTCGCTAAAAACCTTGCCCGCTAGACCGGGAAGCCTACCCTTAGCGTCCTTCGCCACCCTCGACAGCGGCCGCCGGTTTATCGTCGTTCGTCTTCGGCGCCCACAGAAGCGAGGCGATAATCGCGATGATCATCGAACCGGCAATGACGGCGAGCGACAGCCAGATCGGGATCTCGGGGATCGAGTGCACGAAGTGTCCGAATCCGGAATTCTCGGGCCACAGCGGCGCCTCGTGGGCTGCGTGAATGACGAGCTTGAGGCCGATGAAGGCGAGGATCGCCGCGAGACCGTAGTGGAGGTACACGAGGCGATCCACGAGCCCGCCGAGCAGGAAGTACAGCTGGCGAAGGCCCATGAGCGCGAACAGGTTCGTCGTGAACACGATGAACGGGTTCTGCGAAATGCCGAGGATCGCGGGGATCGAGTCGAACGCGAACATCACGTCGGTCAGGCCGATCGTGAGGAACACGAGCAGCATCGGCGTGAAGACCTTCTTGCCGTTCACCACCGTGCGGAGCTTGTTTCCGTCGTACTCATCGTGAACGCGGATGGCCTTCTTGAGCTTCTTCATGACGAAGCCGTCCTCGGCCTCCTCCTCTTCCTCGCCCTGGACCTGCTTATAGGCCGTGTAGAACAGGAAGATCGCAAAGATGTAAAACACCCACGCGAAGGAATTGATCACGGCGATGCCGAGCAAAATCAAGATCGCACGCGCAATGAGCGCGATGATGATGCCCACCATGAGCACCTCTTGCTGGTATTTCCTCGGCACAGCAAACTTCGACATGATCACAATGAACACGAAGAGGTTGTCGATACTGAGCGAGTATTCGGTGAGCCAGCCCACGATGAATTGTCCCGCGACCTGGTGGTCGGCGAGGAAGTAGAGCGTGACGGCGAAGATGAGCGCGAGCGCCACGTAGAACACGACCCAGCCGATGCACTCCTTGAAGGACGGCACGTGGGGGCGCTTGAGAACGAGGAGAAGGTCGATAACGAGGATCGCAACGAGGACGATCAGCGAAATGACCTCGAACTGCAGGGAAATCTCACCCATCGGGGTCCCTTCGGGCTGGGGGCGGTGGAAATGACGAGGGCGCCTCACATCATGGGGCGCCCGTCTTCGGATTGTGTCTAGTCTACGTGTTCACCTTGGACGAGAGTCGAGCGAAGAGGTCAGGAATCACCTGCGCAATGTCGCTTGCGAGAATCGGCGCGTGGCCCTCACCCGCTGCGAGGGCCGCGGCGTGAGCGTGCAGGGTCACAGCGGCTTCGCACACCGCAAGGAGCGTCCGACGGTCGCCGCGCTCAAGCCCTTGCGCGATCTGTGCGTGGTTGAGCGCCAGCAACGCCCCGGTGATGCCCGCGAGCGCATCGCCCGTTCCCGCGGTCGCGAGGCGCGTCGTGGGCGATGTGACCGCGAGAGTGTCGGTCCCCGGCGCGGCAATCCACGTCGTGTGTCCCTTGAGGATCACCGTCGCACCGGTGCGCTCGGCTAGGGTTTCGGCCGCCTCGCGTGGTGAGGCTTCGATGCGGCCACGGTCCCAGCCGTCGAGCAGAGCCGCGGCCTCCCCCGCGTGAGGGGTGAGGACGAGGCGGGCGGAGAAACCGTGGGAATTCGCACGCGCCAGGGCGGGTCCAAGCGCGCCCGCATCCGCGACCAGATGGGCACCCGGCGAGGTTTCCGTCATGCACGCGCGCACGGCCTCAAGACGGCCCGGCCCTTCCCATCCGGAGCCAGCCACGAATACCTGTGCACGGCCGACGGCGGGGACGACCTCGGGTGTACGCGCGATCACCATGCGCGCGACGGCTTCGGGCCCGAGGTAGCGCACCATGCCGACGCCGCAGCGGGCCGCCGCTTCACAGCCGATGAGCGCCGCGCCCGGGTAGTGCTCGCTGCCCGTCGCCATGCACACAACGCCGCGCGTGTACTTGTGGTCGCGTTCGGTAGGCGCGGGCCAGTAGCGGGCGAGGTTGTCGAGACCGGTCACGAGAAGAGCTCCTTGACGTCGTCGGCGGTGATCTGCGCGCTGAACGCCTCGCCACCGTCGGTAAGCGAATCGAAAAGCGCGCGTTTCTTCTCCTGGAGCGCGAGGACCTTGTCCTCGATCGTGTCTGCCGCAACGAGACGGTAGACCATGACGCGTTCCGTTTGGCCGATGCGGTGCGTGCGGTCAATCGCCTGGTTTTCGGCGGCGGGGTTCCACCACGGATCGAGGAGAAACACGTAGTCGGCTTCGGTGAGCGTCAGGCCGAAACCGCCGGCCTTGAGGGAGATGAGGAAGACCGGGTCATCGCCCTCGCGGAAGTCTCGGATGACGTCGGCTCGATCGCGGGTCGAACCGTCGAGGTACTGGTAGGCGATCTGGCGGTCCCGAAGCTGCTCCGCGACACGCGCGAGAAAGCTCGTGAACTGTGAGAACACGAGAACCCTGTGGCCCTCGGCGACGACCTCGTCGAGGCGCTCGAAAAGAACCGCGAGCTTCGTCGACGGCGCGTTCTTATCGCCGCCATCGTCCACGAGCGCGGGGTCGAGCGCGAGCATCCGCAAGAGCGTGATCGAGCGAAACACGATGAAGCGGTTCTTGTCCATGTCGTCGATGAGGCCGAGGACCTTCTTGCGTTCGCGTTGAAGCACCGAATCGTAGATCCTGCGGTGCGCGCCCTCGAGCTCGACCTTGACGACCTGCTCCTGCTTTTGAGGAAGGTCCTTCGCCACGAGTTCCTTCGTGCGCCGCAGCATGAACGGTCGCAGCCGGCGGCGAAGCACGGGCATCTTCTCCGGATGCTCGCCCGATTCGATCGGCTGCGTGAAGTGGGTGCGGAACTGCACGTGCGGGCCAAGAACGCCCGGCGCGACGATCGACATGATCGCCCACAGGTCTCCGAGGGAGTTCTCCATGGGCGTGCCGGTGATCGCGAGGCGGAACGGCGCCTTGATCCTCTTGACCGCTTGATGGATGCGCGAGGCGCGGTTCTTCACGAATTGGGCCTCGTCGAGGATGAGGCCCGCGAACTGTTCGCGTGCAAAATCCTCTGAATCGATGCGGGCAATCGTGTAGCTCGTGACGACAATGTCGGCGCCCTCGATTTCGCGTCGCAGCTCCGTTTTTCGGGCGCGCCTCGTGCGATCCACGAGCGCGACCTTCAGGTTGGGCGTGAAGCGCTCGGCTTCCGCCTGCCACACTCCGATGACGCTGCTCGGCGCCAGGACGAGGAAGGGGCGATGGGGGCCGGCAGGCGTCGGACCTGCACTTGCCTGGGCGGAGGTCTCCCCCGCGTGCACCACCACCGAGCCGTTCCCCTCCCCCACACTCGCCGTCTCTCGCGCGTGCTGGATAAGCGTGAGCGCCTGGAGGGTTTTGCCGAGGCCCATGTCATCGGCGAGAATCCCGCCGAGCCCGAGCGAATACAGCAGCGCAAGGAACTCGAAGCCCTCACGCTGGTAGGAGCGCAGCTTCGCGCGCAGCCCGGCTGGAATGGGCGTATGGGGGATGGCCTCGAGGTTCTTCAGTTTCCCGACGGTTTCTTCCCAACCGTCGGCAGCCTCGGTCGCATCCGCCGCGTCGGCGAGATCCTCCCAGAACCCCACCTGATACTTCGAGATCTGCTGGCGTTCGGGGTTCCATTCCGCGAGGGCCTCCCCCTCGGCGATGAGGGCGCGCAGGGCATCGAATGCGGGATGCTCAAGCGAAAAATAGGTGCGGTCCTCGAGCAGAAGCGTCGACTGCCCCTTCGCGAGCGCCACAAAAAGGGAGGGGAACGGGATCGTTCTGCCCTCGAGCGTGACCTCGAAACCAAGGTCGAACCAATCATTCTTCGAAGGATTCTCGGTCTGCCTCACGCGCACGGAAGGATCGCCATCGAGTTCACGATAGGTGTGGCGCGTGCCTGAAACGGTGACGTCGATGCCGTCCATCGCTTCGAGCTCGGGCAGAACACGCGTCGTGAAGTGGGCGGTGTCCACGTCGCTCAGCTTTTCGGTGCCTTCGGGTGCGCGGTCATCGGGGCGCGCGCCGCCGACCGTTGGCCACAGCTCACGCACCTCGGCAAGAAGCTCATCCTCGTAGTCGCGGTCGCGGCTAGCACCACCCTGCTGGTACACGCCGTAGCGATTCCGAGTTGAGGGGTAGAACCACGACCACGCGAGTGCAACCGTGTTCGCACCGCTGTAGGCGACCTCGAGCTGCAGCCGCGGCTTTTTCGGCGCGGGCATCGTGACGCTTCCGTCGCCGCTTGCGACGCTCGTGACGCGGTTCAGGCGAGGAAGCGCGCTATCAAAGAACGCCTCGCGTTCACTCTTCGGCACGTCGATGCGAGTGCGTGCCTCGAGGAGTTTCTGCACGGGCATCGGCACGGGGGCGCCGGTCCCCGCGAATTCAATATCGAACGAGTCGCGAGCGCCCTGGCGGATGTCGATGACGCCGTTCGAACCGAGCATGCGCGCCTCGGGCCTCGGTTCGCCGTCAATATGGGCGAGGGCCCGCACCGTGAGATCGTCGGCGCCGGTCAGGTCGAGGCCGACGTCGGCCCCCTCACCAAGCCGGACCTCGCCAACGTTCTCCAATCCCACAAACGCCACCCCCGCCTCGCGAGCGCGCGCGAGAGCCTCCCACAGAATCGGCGAGCGGAACTGGTTGATCCACAGCTGCTCAACCGTGGCCGTATGGCTGCGATCCGCCTCCGACAGCGCAAAGATCCTGGTCAAGGCGTCAGCATGCGCGGGATCGAAGCCTCGACCGTTCATGCGGTACTCGAACGTCCGCCACGACAGCCCCGACTTGATCCAGTTGTTGCGCTTGCCGCGACGCAGCGGGCGGATCGACAGATACACGCTCTTGCCCGCCTCGAGGTGAGCCATCGTGAACGGCTCATACCCCCACGAAAACCTCGTCTTCGTGAGCTGCTCGGCTTTGAGCTCGAAGCCGAGCGCAAGAGGGGTCGTATCCTCCGTCTCCTCCTCGCTCGCCCGCAAGAGCGGTGCGAGGGTCTCGAGCCACGACGCTGCCTGCTCCTCAGGCTCCGCCTCGCGGGCCTCCGCCCACTCCTCCGCCTGCCGCCCCGACCACAGGGCAAGCGCCGCGCCGTGCTTGCAGTTCATGACCACGGGACACGAACACGTCGACTGCACGGGAATCCACAGGGGAAGCGCCCCCTCGGTCTCGCTTTCGTCATCGTCGACATGGTGGAGCGACACCCGCGCCCGGTAGGGATCCGGGCCGCGACCGTGCACGACGCCGATGAGTTCGCCCTTCGACCCGGTCGAGGTCGTTACCCAGTTGGGAAGGCGAACATGGTCGTCATTCGCGTAATCTGCCGCGCGCTCCACGACGACGCGCCCAAACACCGGTTCGATGAGGGCCTTCGGCACGAGGGGAAAGGGCGGCTGAGGGGTGCGCGCGGAAGAAGCCATAACTTCCAGGGTACAGGCCAGGAAAAGGCACCGTCGGACCACCAAGAGCCCTCCGCTCCCTAGCCGAGGGGCGAGCCTGCGCCGCCCCCTGCCCGGGATCCCGCGTTCCGGGGCCCCGTTTCCCTGCCCCGACCCGGCGTCCGGGACCCCGGGTACCGGCCTAGAAAACTAAACCCTACGTTTGTGGCGCAATTCGGCTGAGTTCCGCCGCAAACGTTGGGTTTAGATTCGCGCGACCTCGAGGAGCCTCCAGGCGCGACCGTTTAGCCTTGAGCCATGGTGAACCAGGGCACATTCAAGAACGAATTCGAAGAGTGGGCACCCGCCTGCATGCAACTCGCTTACACCTACGCCGACGGCCACGAGGCACTCGACCGACTCTGGGTGATCGCGCACCTCGGTACAACCGTGACGCCACACGCCGCCTACGAGGTCGCGGGTCGCATTTACGAGCCCCACAACCTCGACGAAGCGATTCCTGAACTCGACTGCTCCCCCGACGCGCAGGGAGAACTTCTCGATCCCCTCCTCGAGAACTCGGTCGAACTGCGAAACACAGTCGTCGAAGCGGGCGAGCCGCTGCCCACTCGCATCGTGCTGCGCTACGACGTCAAGCAAGAGGAACTGACAGCGAGCATGACCTACGACTCGCTCGAACCCGGAGTTCCCGAAGAGAAGCAGGTGAGCAACACCGAACTCATCGAGCGGTGGATAGAGCGACTACGCGAGACCGGCGATGATTCTGCATCCGCACTCCCCGAGGAACCCGGCGACGAACAGGACGCTCACGCCACCACTATCGAGTTCGAGCCGACGGACCCCACCGACTGCGAGACACCTTTCGACCAGTGGTCGGCATACTGCTTACAGGTCGCCTATAGCTTCGCCGACTGCCACGACTCACTTCAGCGCGTATGGGTCGTTGCCCACCTCGGCGGAGCCGTCTCGGTGAACGCCGTATACGAGATCGACGGCGCCATCGTCCGGTCGCACGAGCTCGGCAAAGCAATCCCCGAGCTCGAAAGCCCGATCGAGGAGCAGGTCGAGTATCTCCTCGAACCGCTCACCGAAAACACGGCCGATTTCCAGGACGCCCTTGAGGCCGCGGGCGAGCCAGTTCCTACCCGTATCGTGTTGCGCTTCAACGTCGCCGATGACGACGTGAATGAGGACCTCACCTATGAACCCCTCGAACCCGGCGTTGCTGAGGAAGACCAAAGCCCCGCGAGCGTGCTCCACGAGCGTTGGGTCGAGCGCTTGCGCGACACGGGCAACGACGCAGCTGGTGCCCTATGAAACTAACCCCCACGTTTGTGGCGGTATGAGATCGAGTTCCGCCACAATTGTTGGGGACAGATTCTCCTGGTTTCGTTAGGGACTCCGTCAGCCCTTGCGGACAACGTTGCGCGCGCCGCCGATTGGCTCCTCGATCACGCCGACGCCGACGGCGACCTGTTCCTCGAATACATCGACGAATCCGGCCACGGCCTTGCGAACCAGGGCTGGAAGGACTCGGGCGATTCCGTGCGCTTCGCGGACGGCACGATTGCTGAGGGCCCGATCGCCCTCGCCGAGGTGCAGGGCTACGCCTATGAAGCCGGTCTCGTGGCCGCGCGACTCCTCGATGAGCGCGAAGAGCGCCTCGTCATCGACCGGCTCATGGACTCGACGATGTTCACGGGCTTTGGCATCCGCACCCTCTCGAGCGACAACAGCGCGTACTTCCCGACCCGCTACCACGGTGGCAGCGTGTGGAGTCACGACACGGCGTTCATCATGCGCCAAGCCATGCGCGCGGGATTCACAAGCGAGGCACGGCAGACTGCGCGGTCGCTCGTGCGGGCGGCGCAGGGCTTCGACTGGCGCTTGCCCGAACTGTTTGCGGGGGATCCGACGGTTGCCGTGCAGCAGCCGCTGCCCTATCCCGCATCGTGCCGCCCGCAGGCGTGGGCTGCGGCCAGCGCCGTTCCGATCGCTGACGCGCTCGGGCTGCTCCCCGTACGAAACTAGGCCTTGACCTCGACTTTCACAACGTACCCGCTGAGTGGGAGATGCACGAGGGCGTAATCGGGGCGAAGCCCCGTGCGCTCCTCGAGGGCGTTCAGGTAGGTCGCGAGCTGGCCCACGTATTCGCGGCGAATGAAATCGAGGACGTCGGCTGGTTCGGTCCGCGAATTCGTTTTGTGATCCACGACGATGCTGCGACCGTTCTCGAGGGTCAGGAGCGAGTCGATCCAGCCTTCCATGGCTTGACCGTCGGCATTCCACCACGCCACCGGAACCTCGGTGCCGGCGGTGTGCCCCGGGAACTCACGCGTGATCCAGGCGTGCCATCGCTCGCCGGCCTCAACGATGACCTCGGGCGTGACCTTCGCTTTGAGCAGAGGATTTGTGCCGAGCCATCGTTCGGTGATCCTCCGGGCGAGGGTGAGTTGGCGCTCGCGCGGTAGCTGCGGGTACGGGGTCGCAAGGTAGGCGTGGACGGCTTCGCCTACGAGTTCTCGGTGCGTTCCGCCCTCCCCGACGAGCGGGGCGCCGAGCTTCGCGTGAATCGTGACTCGCGCGTCGATGCCAGTGGAATCAACGGCGCTCGCGGCAAAACGCGCGGGAAGGCCGCCCTCGTGCTCGATGAAACTGGACGGCGCCCCCGTGGGAGCCGCCGTGGGTTCCGCCGCGAGTGGGCTTCGCTCCCGGCGGTACGGTTCGAGAGGCGAATCGGGGTCATCGGCGTCGCCTGGGGTCTCGTGGTGGAGAACCGTCACGGGGATCGTTGAGACGCGAGGACCGCACTCACACTCGTTCGCCTGGGCATTGTCGTCAGCATCAGCGGCGCAGTGAGGCTCGCTCTGGCCCGGCAGGCCGGCCGGGACGCGCGCCCCGGTCACGGTGAGGGCCGCGGAGCCGTCGGAATTCTCCGCGAGCTTGAGCGAATACGTGGCCTTCTGATCCCGAGCCTCCTTGCGTTCCTTCACGGCCTTCATGGATTCGTCCCGCTCGGGCGTCCACGAGGCTGCTTCTGCGATTTCCGCCTCGAGAACCTCGGGCGAAAACTGCGCGTACAGCGTCTCGGTAAGGTCTTTGTGACCTGCGAGAACGAGCTGATATTTCGCTCGCGTGAGCGCAACGTAGTGGATGCGGGCCTCCTCCGCGCGGTTGGCGAGGCGCGCGCGCGTCACATCGCTATCGTGTGCGAGTGCCTTTGCCATGGGCACGAAAGAGTCGTTGATGATCGGGTTAAAGCGCAGCGCTCGACCGGTAAGGGGGTGTTCGGGATCGAATTCCGACGCTGGCCTCGGCCGCACCGTGACCGCGTCTCGAACATTTTTCGCTTTCTCGGGAACGATCGTGACGACCACGGGCCACTGCAGGCCCTTTGCACCGTGGATGGTGCTGACGGTGACGGCGTTCGGGTTGTGCGCAAGCCTGTGCTCCTTGCCGTGCTCCGCCAGAAAGGCCCCGAGGCCGGCAAGGCCCATGGCGCGGCCTCTGCCCGCGCACTCCTCCTCGTATTCGCGGGCAAGCGAATGAAGGGCATCGAGAACAGCGAGTCGCTCCTCGCTCGCACTCCACTGCTTGACGCGCCGGGGAAGCTCGAGCGCATCGATGAGGGCAAGGACGACTTCGCTCGGACTGAGTTGAGCGGCGCGCGCACGCAGGGCTTCGAGGCCCGCAAGTGCGGAATCCTCCCGCCAGGTGCGCATTCGCCGCGCTCGCTCAGCACGATTGGGGAGTGCGCCAAGCTCGTGGAACCAGCTTTCGTGCGACGCATGCTCCGGCACGAGGCTCACCAGCTCGGCGAGTGCGAGCGTGTCGTTCGGGTCGAGGAGGGACGCAAGGCTGGCACGCATCATGTGCGCTTCGCGCCCGGTCCATAGATCACGCTTCGCGCCAGTCGTGGGTATGCCGAGTGTTTCAAGCGCGTCCGTCACGGTGGCAAGCGCTCCCCCGCCTCTCGCGAGCACGGCAATGTCACCGGGCGTCAGGGGCTCTCCGGCGATTGTGGCGCCCGAGGTAAGGAGCGCGTGGATGCCCATCGCGATCGAGCTTCGCAATGCTGCGTCCTTCGCGCGTGGCAGGTTCTCGGGGCCCTTCCACAGCTCCACGCGGCCCTCGTGCCGCGTGTTCTCGCGGGCACCGGGCACGTCAAGCGCGACAGTCGATGGCTTCATGTCTCGAAAGATTGCCGTGAACAGGGCGTTTGTGAGGGCGAGCGGCGGCTCAGAGCTTCGATAGGAATCGGTAAGCGCCTCGACGTTTCCGCCAGCGAACCCTCCGCGGCCCTCACGCACGGCATCGACGACGCCCGACATGAGCTCGGGGGCTGCGTCGCGAAAGCCGTAGATCGACTGCTTTTGATCCCCCACCCACACGACATCCTCGACGAGGTCGCCAAGGCGCATGAAGAGCTCGAGCTGAATCGGGGACGTGTCCTGAAATTCGTCAACGGCGAGGAAGCGAAACCGGCTCTTGAGTGAGGAGCGCACGCGTTCGTTGTTCGTGACGAGATCGAGCGCGAGGATCTCTTGATCGGCGAAATCCATGACGCCCAGTGCTGCCTTGTGCTCGGCATACGCTTCGAGCGCGTGCGCCGCAGTCGAGAACGCGAGCCGAATCAGTTTCTCGACGTCCGCGAGGAAGGCCTTATTACCGAGAACCCCCACGCCGTCGCTCGCGCCAAGGATGAGGTCGGCAAGCGGTGCGAGGACAGCCTGGGGTCGCGCACCGGGTTTTTTGCCTCCGTGGGCCGGGCGCACTTTCGTCACGTCTGCGAGTGCCATCCACTGCGTCCACGGCACGTCCTCGATGCCGCGGTTCATGCGACGGTAGAGCGACTCGAGCGTCACGATCGATCCCTCGATGTTTCCAAGTGTCGACGAGACCCGTTTCGCAGGCTCGCCGTCGCTCGGCCAATGCGTAAGCTCCTCGCCCTGGGCTTCGGCCGCACGTGCCGCGTCGCGATCCGCCGTGAGTTCTGCGAGGCAACTTTCGAAAACTCGCAGCCAGGCTCCGCGCTGATCGGGTCCACTCTCGTAGCCCGCCTCATGGATCATCGAGCGGAAAGCGGTGATTGACTCCTCGGCACTGCGCTCGAGTTCGGCGGGTTTGATGCCGTTCGTGCGAGCGAGCCTCGTCATGCTCGTCACGGCGCTCGCCCACGATTCATCGCGCTCAAACGAGTTCGCGCCTTGGTCTGGCGCCCCTTCGTATCCGAGTCGAGCAAGAAGCTTGTGCTCGCGCTCCTCGATCTCGGCGATGGTGTGGTTGATCGACGCCGTGAAAATGAGTTCGCTTTCCTCTTCGCTCAGCACTCGCAGCTCGGGGCTAAGCCCCATGTCGATCGCGTAGTCCTGAACGATGCTTCCCGCGATCGAGTTGACCGTGCCAATGAGTGCCGAGCCGATCTCGTTCGCCTGCTCCACGTGCCCGAGCTCGAGAAGACGTACTTGGAGACGCTCGCGGAGCTCGGCCGCGGCCTTCACCGTGAAGGTGGTCGCGATGATTTCGCTCGTGCGCACGCCGCCCGCGAGCGCATCAGCCAGTCGCGTGGTGAGGGTATAGGTTTTGCCGGATCCCGCCGACGCAGTGATGACGGTGAAGGTCATGAGTAGTCTCCCGTGAGTCCCGTGAGCAGGCAGTAGTCGCTGTAGGCGGCGTTAGCGTCGACGAATACGCGCCCCGATTGCGCGCGTTCCTCGGCAAGTTCCGCCGCGGCTTTTTTGTGGGCGGTGTCGAGGGGCGAAAGACCGCTGGCAAGGGCGATGTCCCCCAGCGCACTCGTGACGCGGCCTTGGGCAATCGCGCTCAGTTCATCCTCGATCGTGGCGCGAAGCCGCTCGAAAAGGGCGAGGCTTCCGTCGGATGTTTCGCCGCTTTCCCCTCGCCCGCCGAGGCCCCGGTCGAGGGTCACGAACTCCGCGTGGCGCAGCATGAAATATCCGGAGCGCGGCTCGCGCATCTCACCTCTCTGTGCGCCGTACGCCCACGCGTAGGTCGCAAGCTGGAGCGCTTCGTGTGTGGCGACGTAGTTCGCGTATCGCGACGTGCTGTTCGTCCATTTGAAGTCGAGGAGAACGGGGCTCCCATTCTCGTCGATTCCCGTGAAGTCGATCGAACCGAAGAGGGGCGCGGTGAACCGCTGGGGTGCGCCGGCGGCTTCCACCGTGAGGGCGAGGGGCACGCCTTCGAGTGCGTGCTCGATCTGAAGCACGCTGATGCCCGCGCTGCGGAGCGTGCGAAACAGCATGCCGATGCTTGTTTTCGCCCGCCGTAGGACGTACGCGCGCAGAGCCTCGTTGCCGGGGAGGTCGAGGGGGCTCGCGTACCGGGGGACGAGCCGTTCCACGAGTTCCTCGACGGTGCTTTCGGGAACCTCGTAGCTTGGCGGCACGCGCTTGTCATTGACGAGAGTTTCGATAACGGCGTGCACGAGCGTACCTATCGCGCGGTTGCCGCTCGGGACACTTGCGGCGCTGCCCGGTTTGATGCCGAACGGATAGCGGAGCACCCATTCAAGGGCGTCGCGGTGAAGCTTTTCGAGCTGCGTAAACGACAGGCGTTCTGGCATGAGGTGCATGCCGGGCGTCACGTCGCGCGCGAGGGTTGATGGCGGCATGAATCGAAGCTCGGGCACTGTGTCGAGCAACCCCGCCTCGAGCCGTCGCGCGGCCCATTGACGCGCATCGATCGTGAGCGCCCGGTGCTGCGTGGGATCCGATTGCTTCGCGTCCAGAGCCTTGATCTCGGGGTGGGCGTCAAGCCATGCTCCCGCGATCGGCGCGAGTGCAGGGTTGAGGCTCGCACGCTCGCCGTCCACGACATCGGCAACGACGGCGATGATCGCTGAGGCTCGACTCAACGCACGCAGTTTCGTGCCCATCTCAAGTGCCTCGAGTGCCTCCGGTTCAATGACGCGCGCCCCGCCCTCTTCGAGCAGTTCAACTTCCGAACGGTCCCACGTGGCACTGCGCCTTCCTTGGACTCCCGCGGCGCCCCACCACACCACCGTCCCTCCATCCACGTGCGCCTCGCTGATCGCCGTTTCCCACGGGGCGACGGATGGACGTGCAAGCACCGACCGTGCCGAAGGTGCGGATGCCGAGACGAGGTCGCGCAGCTCGCGCTCACTGAGCGAGGGCCCTCCCACGAGGTCCACGAGATCGCGAAGGGTCGCGAGGTGCTGGCGAATAACGCTCTTCGCGGGCCCGGCCGCTCTCGACATCGATTCCACTCGTGCCTCGAGAAACTCGAGGCGCCTGTCGAGAGCACCGACCGCCACGCGCTCCCCTGGCGTTTCAGCGGTGAACGCGCACAGCTCACGCACGATCGCGACATTGTGTGTGCCGACTTCGGGATCCGCAGCTATTTCCACAAGCGCCCGCGAGAAGGCCGAATGCGGATCGCTCGCGTCGATCCCCGCTTCCTCTCCGAGGGCGCGAAGGAGCGCGCGGGTCACCTTCCACGGCAGCACGGGGGCCGACGCTTGCCCCTCCCCCGCAGGTTCCCGCCCCTTCTCGCACGGAACCTCGACACTGAGGAACTCCACAAGCGCCTGCACGTTCACGGGCGCGCTACTCGCCTCGAGAAAGAGCGGCACGATCTGTGCGGCAAGCCGTGGCAATTCCGACGGCGCATGCGCGACGGGCGGAAGGCCGCGCCGCGTCAACGACAGGTCAAGCGGGAGTGTTCCCCTACTTGCAAGCACGGTCACCGTGCCCTCGCCCGCGCATGCGTCTTCGAGGATCTGCGCGGCGACTTCTCCGGCCGAAAGTTCCTGCGGCGCACGCACGATCGACAGTGAATCGGGCACGCGTGCATCTTCCTCGCGGACCGTCACCTCGACACCGCAGCGCGAGAGGAGCGTAAAAATCGCCGGCCAGCGGCCGGGGAGACTGCGAGGGTCCTCGGCGCACTCGATGGCCTCGATCCCGAGTGGCCACACCTCGCTCGAAGCCGCAAGCTCTTCGAGCTCGGCGTGAACACTCGCGAGATCATCGGCAAACCCCGGTGGCAAATTCGCACCGGGAACCCCTTCGACGCCCACGACAATGGCCTGTTCGAGAGACGCGAGCACCTGAAGCCGGGGCTGGCGTGCTCCATCAAGTCGGCGAGGCTCCGGCGCGCGCCACCCCAATTCGAGCGCCTCATCGCGTAGCCGAAGCAGCACGCGCGCTGTGTTCCACGGATCCAGCTCTCGCGAGCGCCGATACCACGAGTGATCCACCTCGCCGAGAAGGCGGTGCATGCGCGCGACCCTCACCGCGTGCGACGTTTCCGGATGGCGCAGCCCCAGCCGCGTAAGCAGCACCCCCACGAGCTCTCGCGGCCCCGCGACCATGTCCCACGTACGCTCCGCGCCATCGCGCGACGCCCACGCGGCGCCATCGGCAAGCCAGCCAAATCGAATCTTCACGAGGGCCCCTCTCGACCGTTTCCCGTTACGCCCACAACGGTATCCCGGGGGTGAGACATTTAAACCGGCAACCGTCGGACCCGCCCTCAACCGCAAGCCGAAGGCGACCCGAGGAGCCCAACCCGAGCGCTGCCCTACCTGTGTGCCGTCCCTGGTGGCCAGCACGCCGCGGCGCGAGCCTCATAGTCCCGGCTCTGCGCAGCCAAAACACGGCAGCTAGCGCCAAAGTGGCGGAGCACACATGCCCTAATTTCCCAAAACGATGTCTCTGAATAGCACTTGACCAGCGACTGTTATATATTCGTGATGTTGTTCGTGTCGCGGGTCTCCCGTGACTGAACCGCGTTCCTCATCTTCACAAACGAGGGCTCAGGCCCGCGCCGCCAAGCGGCGTTCACATCGCCACCCGCCGCTAACACCATCGCGCGGGTGGGGCGGTGCCGCGGTGAGGGGATTTCCGCGGTACGAGAAGCGCCCGGCGGAGGGGGTCCGACGGGCGCTTCTCTACATCTCCGGCCCCTTCCGGGTGCCGGTCCTGGATTACTCGGGCGCAGCCTCACCGGAGGCCACGGAAGCGTCGGACTCCTCCCCCGCATTCTCCCCAGCCGGGTTACCACCGAGGTAGCCGAGGTAGCCGAAGCCGCCCTCCCACGGTTCCAGGTCGTCCTTCAACGCGTGCTCTGCCGACTCGTGCACGAGCCGAGTCGTAGCCTCCATGCCTTCGGCAATCACGAAGCCGAGCGGCATGTATTCCTTGAACTGATCCCAGAGTGCGCGCGCATCGGCGCTGCTCAGCCTCGACTCCCCCACGGGAAGCTCAAGGAAAATATCCTCGAGAACTCCCTGGTTAGACGGCACAAGATCAAGCGTCCCGCGCATCTCCGGCCCGCTCAGACACCACGTGATCATCGCGGGCGATGCCTCCGCTGACATACCCACCACGGCCTCGCGATCCCACGGCGCACGAGAAATTTCACTTCGCCCCACCCGCACGCTCGGGAGTCCGACGGTTGCCGCGAGAAGGCGCTCGCTTGCTTCGCCCACCGCCTCCGTGTCGTCAAGGGGGTGAAGCACCTGGAGCCGAATGCGCAAACTCTGCGGGGTAAAGTGCGCAACGCTGCGCCCCTCCGCATGCTCGAGAACGCCATTACTCGTCCAGTCGTACCCGAGGCCCGTGATCCCCTCGACGGGCCCATCGGCGGTTTCGCGTATCCACAGCACCTGGAACGTCTCGAAAATGCGGCGCATGTACGGGGTGATGCGCGTACGTTCCGGCGTGCGAATGATGAGCGAATGGGGCTCGGCCTGCGCACTCGCGATGAGCGCGGAGATCCACGGGCTGTACTCGATGACCTCGACGGGCATGTCGATCACGCGCGGCACAAGAGGCGTGTCGTCCTCGTAGTATTCACCGCGGCTGATCTGCTCCCGCGGGGTCCGGTTCGCCCAGCCCGCATCGTCCACGAGGTCCACGTCGATGCTCACGTCGCTCGCGCTCGCAGAGAATGCACGCGCACATGCTTTCGCGAGTGCGATCGTCTCGGCGCGTGGCCCGACGATCTCGGCCGCATAGTAGGGAGCGGCGATGACCGCATCGTCAACGAACCAGATGGGCGGGATGTTGGACGTGCCGTCAGTAATCGCGACCGCATCACAGTCAGTCGACCACATCTCGTGATCGGGCGAAAACACGGCGCTCACGACATCGGCGAGGCGCTCGGCCTCCCACTCGCGCGGGCTGTGAAGCCGCACAATGGCCTGCTGGTTCATGCCTTCACCTCTCAGTTGTTTGCATGTGGACTGCCGAAGCCACGCGAGTGCGTCACTTCCTCATCTCCACCCTCGTACACGATCTGAACAGTTTCACCCGGCTGCCCCATGCGGAACATGCGAGCCCGGCCCGTCGGGAGGGATCGGGCGCGCTCGCCACCGAGGAGGAGGCCCTCAGTACGGTCGCCCGAGAACATGAAGCCCGTCGCACCACTCTCACGCACCGTGTTGAACACCGGCTCGTATAGACCGCGCGAAGCACCCGCGACACGGCGAGCAATGATCGCGGAGAGGTTGATCTCCGGCCCCATCGCGAGGAACGGCTGAAGAGCTTGAAGTGGGCTCATGCTTCCGGCCGTGAGCACGTCATAGTCATCGATAAGCAGAACGATGCGCGGCTGCGTTTCACCCTCGGCCTCCGCCGCTTCGGGTGAGCCGGGAACGCGCTTCTTAAGCTCGGGAATAATGGCGGCCACGAGCTGCTCAGCCAGGGTCGCGGAAGCCGCATACCCGCCGAGATAGGGCTCGGGGATGGCATCCGCGAGGTTCCTGCGGGGATCGAATACGGCAAAGACCAGCTCCTCCTCGCTCCACCGCTTCATCATCTCGCGCGCGATGTACTTGAGCATGCTTGTGCGGCCCATCTTGTTGGAGCCGAGGAGCACCATGTTCCAGTCGGTGCCTTCCACGTCGAGTTGCGCCGTGCCGAGGTCGCCCTCGTAAAGGCCGATCGGGATGAGATTCTTCGATTCGCTCTGCTCGAGCAGATCGGGCGTGACAACCGTCGGAAGCAGGCGCACCTTGGGCGCGCGGTCCGTGGTCGATGCCGAAACCGCTTCGACGAGGTTGGAAAGCCCCTCGACGGTCGTTTCGCGGTCCGCCTTCGAGTCGATGCGCGGGAGCGCGATCTGGCCGAACAGGCTCTTCGAGGTCAAGCACTGACCAGGTCGGTCAGCGGCAATCGTCGCCGAGAGCTTACGCGCAACGCTCGACTCACCCGGGTCGGTGAGGCGCAGTTCGAGGCGGTTACCGAAGTAGGTCTGCATCGTCAGTCGCGCGTCATTGAGGCGCGAACCGGTCGCGACCACGTGAACACCGAGGCCAGCACCGCGGCGGACGATGTCCTTGATGTTCTCCTCGAGGTCGTTGAACTCCTCGTTGAACTGGCCGAACCCGTCAACGAGCAGCACGATCTCGCTCATGAGCTTCGGATCAACGTCGAGGCCCGCCGCACGCCGTACCGATTCGAGGTCGGGAAGCTGGCTTTGGTGGAGCAAAAGCTCGCGCGCCTGCATAGCCGCCTGAACCTCTTCGACCGTGCGGCGCACGGCCTCGCGCTGCTGGCGAGTCGCGATGCCCGCAACGTTCGGAAGCTTCTCGATTGCCATGAGACCAGAGCCGAGAAGGTCAATTCCGTACACTATCGCCTCCGCGGAAGGATGCGTGAGCGCGAGCGACGCCGCGATCGTGTGGAGTGCCGTCGTTTTGCCTGAACGGGGAGCACCCACGATAAAGACGTGACCGCCTGGGCCAGCAAGATCGAGGTTGAGTTTGCCCTGCCACTGACGCGCCGGATCGTCAATCATGCCAATCGGCACCGAGAGGAGCTTGTCCTTCGGCAGACGCAGACCACGCCTCGTAGCCATGGGCTTGCCGGCAGCCTGGTCGAGCGTAATGACCTTGTCGATCGGGTCGAGCCAGATGGGGCGCGTGACGCGAGGCTGCTTCTCGAGCTGGGCAACGACGGTCGAGAGAATCGTGTCCCCCTCTTCGTCCTCATCATCGGCGCCGCCCGGGGCAGCTTTCTTATCGGGCTCCGAATCGGTATCGAGGACGGCAAACTCATCGATAAGGGAGACGTGAGGGAGGTCCGCAACCTCCATCTCATCCTCTTGCGCCGGCAAGAGGCCCGACACGTAGCCCGAACGGAACTTCGTGTAGGTCGTCGTGTCGACCTTGAGATAGCCGTAACCGGGCAACGGCGGAAGTGAGAACGCATCAACCGTGTCGATCACGGTGCGCGACTCGGCCGCCGACAGGGTACGAAGACCGATGCGGTACGACAGGTAGGTTTCGAGGCCGCGAAGCTTGCCGCCCTCGATGCGCTGGCTCGACAGAAGCAAGTGCACACCGATCGAACGACCGATACGGCCAATCGACAGGAACAGATCGATGAAGTCCGGGCGGGCGGTCAGAAGCTCGCCGAACTCGTCAATGATCACGAGCAGATGCGGAAGCGGCTCCATGTGTTCGCCACCGTCGGCCGCCTGACGACGCCGGTACGTCGTAATATCCGAGAGGCTTCCAGCGTCCTTCAGGAGTTGCTGGCGGCGTTTGACTTCGCCCTCGAGGCTCGCGTACACCCTCTCCACGAGGTTCGCGTCGTCGCCAAGGTTCGTGATGACGCCCGCAACGTGCGGGAGATTCTCGAACGGCGCGAAGGCTGCACCGCCCTTGTAGTCGATGAGCACCATGTTGACGTCCGCCGGCGAGTGTCCCGTGACGAGGCCGAGCACCAAGGTGCGCAGGAGCTCAGACTTACCGGAACCGGTCGCACCGATCGCGAGACCGTGAGGCCCCATGCCGTACTGTGCCGACTCCTTGAGGTCGAGCATGACCGGAGCGCCCTGGTCGTCGGTACCGATCTGTACGCGCAGGAAGCTCGAGCGGGGGCGCGGGGCCCACGCTTCCTCAAGGTTGATGTTCGTGAGTTCGCCGACGCCAAGAAGGTCCGAGGCGCGCAGTGCTTGCTGCGTTTCGTCGTGTTCAAGCGAGTCGGGTGCGAGGCGAACGCCGGAGAGATAGCGCGCGAGCGCCCTCGCCTCTTCGTGCGTGAATTCGTCGAGCTTCACCGTGAGGCGCTCCGGCTCTTGATCTCGCGACGTGTAGCGCTCGATGATCGCCTCATCGGACTTGACCGATGAGGGGCTGATGCGAAGCGTGATGTCGTCGGGCTCGTGTTCGCGACTCGCAAGCAGGTGCAGCATCGTAAGGCCGACGTCCGACGGGCGCACCTCGCGGTCGCCGATGGGAAGATCGAGCGCATCTTCTCCGTGATGGTCCGAGACGATCCACATGCGCGCCATGGTGCTCGAGATGTTGCCACCACCGAGATTGCGTCGAAGCTGCGCGGCCTCCGTGAGGCGTCGGTGAAGCTCGGGGCGCAGCACCTCTCCGAGCTGTCGCTCATCCTTCGCGATGCGGCGAATGGGACCGTGCTGAGTCGCACGAGACTGGTCAGCCATGTGCGGAAGCCACGTCATCCACGACCAAAATTCGCGCGCTTCGCCCTCGGGGTAGGTGAGAGCCATTTGGATGTCCTCGGGCGAGGATAGCGCTGCCGCATGACTCGTGAGCAGTACGGCAATGCGACGGCAGAACGGCTGATCGCCCACGATACTCACGTTGCCCACGGAATCGAACGGGATGGTCACGGGCGCATCGGGCATCGTCGAAAAACGAGCTTCGACGCGATCCAGCTCGCTCGACATGAACTCATCGTCGAGGCTCATCGCGTTATCTTCGCCGACGCGTTCGAATTCGACCGCCGGCGCGAAGCCCGTACCGAGCCGCAAGCGCATGAAGTCCTGGTCGTCGCGGCGGCGCTCCCACAGCCTGGAGGTGGAGCGCGCGAGTGACAGAAGAGCCCCGGGGTGGGGTTCAGCTGCGCGCGCAAGCTCGGCCCGATGCTGCTCGGCTTCAAAGAGCTCGCTCGATTGACGGTCGAGGTAGGTCAGGTACCGGTCGCGGAGGGATTGCCGACGCCTGATTGTGCGACCACGGTTGCTCATAAACATGATGACGAACGCGATGACCGTCACGATCATCATGAGGGCACCGATTGCGGCGAGGGCGGAGCCCCTGAACAGCATCATGAGGGTCATACTCGTCGCGGCACCGAGCATGGGGATCAGCATGAGGAAGTTCGCCGTGCCATCGTTCTCGGGCAGCGCCGGCGGCAGCTCGATCTCGTGGCGTGTGATCCCCGGGGCCGAAGGCGAGGTTCGGGCGGGACGGTGGACGATTCGTGTACTCACCGACTGACCGCCAACTGCATCATGAGCGCACCCAGCTCCTCTATTGCGACGCGGGAGGGTTCCGAAATGTTGGCGATACGAACGTGGGAGTCGCCCGCGAGATGCTGATCCTGCGGGATGACCACGAGGTCGCCGAGCTGAATGCCGCCGCGGGGCTTTCCAAGGCCGCTTTCCGGGGTCTCGCGAAGCAAACGAATAGTAGCGCCGTGCTTGTCACCGAGAGCCTCACGAATGTTCTCGACCTTCTCGATGCCCTGCACGGTACGGCGGCCCACGATGACAATCACGTGCGGCATGAGCATCGAAAGCTCGTCGTCATTCACGTGTGAGTCGCAGTCAACGAGAAGCACCTGCTGCGATCGCGAGATCTCGCCGATCGATTCACGCGCCTGCAGGAGAGGGGTCTGCTGAAGACGAAGACCTCGCTGGTGGTAGTTCTCACCGAGGAACCACGCAAGGTCGCTCGTCGAGCGCAGTCCGGCGACGGTCACCGAACCGCCGCGCGCCTGCGCGAGGTAGCCTGCGCTCGCGACGAGGAGCGAGGTCGCGCCTGCGCCGCCGTGGGCACCGAGAAAAGCGATGCGGCGCCCGGTCGTGATGGGCAGTTGCTCATCGCGTTGTGCCTGTGCGATGCGAGTCGGGGTCTCGTCGTTGCCGATCCATCCGGTCACTCGGCGCAGCGCACGACGCGCCCCGCCTTCGCCCTTGCGTTTACTGATCTTGAGTGCGCGGTCTTTTTGGTTCACTGGAAAGTCCTCAACAATTCGCTATACACACCGAAAATACCGACGAGCGCAGGCACGGTCACGAGCGTGCAAATGCGTTCAATTACGCCGGAGATGCGACGTCCAAGGGCTGAGTTCACGGAGCTACGGAAGGCGAAACGCGGGACCGTGTACACAGCGATCGCCACAACGATGACGCCCACGCCGAGCCAAACTGAAAGGTCGGGTTTCGACGCGACAATCGCCTGGGCGCAACACACACCAGTCACGATTGCGGCGCCCCACAGAACGGCCCGGTGGAGCGCGAACGGGAAGTGACGAGTGCGGAACACCATGGCAATGGCGACGGCTGCCACGGTGATTGCCGCGAAGATGTTCTCCACGACGAGGGCCGACGCAAGACCGAGGGAGATAGCCAAGATCACCGCGAGAACGACGACCGACATGGAGAGAGCCTCGTACGCCTCTGAAATAGCGACATCGACGCGCTTGACTTTCACGTCCTCGTCCTCGGCGAGGGCATCCTGGACCTTGTAGAGACCTGCCCCCTGCATCGCGAAGCGCGGCACCAGGCCGAGCGCCGCGAGAGCGATCACTGCAACAATCGCACCAGCCTGCTCGGCCGTTGCACCGAGCGTTGTCGACAGGATGAAGATACCGATGCCTGCGGCAAGGGTGGCGAGGGCAGTGCCGAGCGCAAGGAAGCGTCGGCGGAGAACTCCAAACACTGCAAGGTTTGCCGCGAACGCGCTAAGCCACCAAATCGCACTCTCCTTGCTCCCGAATTCGAAGTTGATCCCTCCGAGGAAAGTGAGCAGGAGCGAGCCCGCGTACAGCGGCCACGCAAGGGTGTGGACCTTCAGCGCCGCGGTGACGATGGTGAGCGCGTACATTCCCGCGACGGGCCACCACGGGCGGGAAAACGCACCGGGGATGAACCACAGGGAAAGAAGGAGAAGGACAGTGGAAAGAATCCCAAGCACCCACGGGCGGCTGGTGTCGTTCCATAAACCCCGGACATCGATGGACGTGAGGCGATCGACGACGTCGTGGACGACCGGTTCCAAGGGAGCATCGGCGAGAGGCAGAACCTGCACAACCTGGCCGTCAAGAAGCTCTTGCTCACCAACGGGAACCGTGTGTTCAAGTCGCGCGCCGAGGACCGTGAAAAGGCCGAGGCTTGAAACTTTCGTGGTTTCGCCTACGAGCTCAATGAACTCGGGGATCACATCGGCGGGCGTGAGCGAGCCGGGGACGATCACGTCCGCAGCGCGCTCACTTCCGCGAATAGTGAGGCGAACGTAAGGGCTTTGGGTCATTGCTTGTCCTCATCAGCAGTGTTCGGCGTGGAAGCCGGCGTAGTGGGAGGTGTGGCGGGAGTGGTAATCGACGTGCCCTGCATGGGCTGTCGTTTAAAGGTCGTGTCGGTCGCGAGGAGATGCATAACGAATGACACGGCTACGCATACAGCACACGCGAGGACGGCGAAGAAAATACTGGCGAGCATCGTGCCGAGGCCGTCCGTCCACGTCCGACGCAGCCTCTCCGACCGGTGCAAAAGCGCCTGGGCAAGCCGTTTCCGGCGCACCTTAACGGCGTCGAGAAGCTGGTCATCATAGGTGTACACGCAGTCCAAACCCCCTGCTGAGCGCGTCAGCGGTCAATATGCGAGAGCCATTGTGCACACAATCCCTGAGATAGGCCACTTGGGTGAACATTACGGGAACATAACGGAACCTTTTGGTGGATTGGCGTGACACCGTCAGGACGTTGTGGTTTTGTGTAACGGTCAGATAACGGGACGTGTGTCC